>NZ_DASYOK010000327.1:0-8013 GCF_036007805.1 Yoonia sp. | reverse complement strand
GCGTCCTCGCCGCCCGAGAGGCCTCGCAAGATACGCGCGACCTGCGCGAGGTTCCGCTCGGCCACGATGCGCAGAAGGTCCATCAGCGCGAGCGTCTTCACGTCAGGCCGAATACGGCCACCTCACATCGGACGAGGCCATCGAGGAGGGGATCATCGTGAACGAGTACACCTTCACCGAAGGAGGGCGGCGGTTCGGGTAAGGACTATCGGGCGATCGATCTGACAAGCGTCACCAGGGGGTTAAAATCGTGCTGATCAGCTGCTCGCAAGGCAGTGATATAGGCCGCGCGGTGTGTACTGTCGGCGTTCAGCGTGCCGCCGCCGGACCAGTCGAGGAAGACATCCGGATCGATCTTCGCCAGATAGGCGTCTGCCATGATCCGCGCCCAACGTCCGTTGCCGTTGGCGAAGGGATGGATCCAGACCAGGCGATGATGCAGGCGCGCAGTGGCTTCCAGCGGGTCAAAGCTCTTGTGGTCGCGCCAATACCGGGCGTCATCGAGGCAGGTGCGCAGCTCGGTCGAGATATGCCAGACCGGCACACCAATGTTCTTCTCTGTCAGACGGTAGGCGCCCGCCCAGTCCCAGACCTCGCCGAAGAGGCGCTTGTGAATCTCGCGGACGGCAGCATCGGTCAGCAGATCGAACGACTTGGGTCGTCGGTCGAGCCAGGTCAGGCCGGCGATGATGTTTTCGCCTTCGAGCTCGTTCAATTCGCCGCGGGTCGCGATGTGCTTGGCCTTGAGGCCAAGTAATTCGTCCGGTGTCAGGGGTGTCGCCCCAGCGGGTTCATGAAGCTCCAGCGTCATTGCCAGAAATCCCGGCGGCCTTCACGGATGATGTCGGCCGCCAGTTCCTCCACCATCTCGGCCTCGCTGCGCAGCCCCTCGCTCTGCTCTTCGAGCGCCATGTGCGCCCGTGTGCGCTGGATGATGCGGCGGGCTTTCGTGCGCGCTTGAGCCAGGACGATCTCCTCGACCGGGCCTTCGCGCGGGACGATGGCATAGACGAGACGGCCGCCCATGGCCTCGGCGATCTTCTCGAGCTGGTTCAGCGAGATCGTTCCCGCCTGCTCATTCCGGATCGATGCATAGATCGTGTTGCGCGAAACATCGAGACGTTCGGCAAGGGCGGGCGCGTTCATCCCGATCGCTTCCTGAAACGTGGCGATCCAGCCACCGAACGGCTTTGCAAGCGACTTTGCCAGGCTGGCAGCCTGGTTGATCCTGTCTTGGGCCTGACGTTGTTTCGTGCGGGAGACAGACATTTGCCAACCTGAGATTTTGCATTCATATAAGTATTGCGATGCCAACGTATAGCAAAGCGTCTATATTAGCAACATCATAGTTGCGCATAAAATCTTGGCTCGCATTATCACAGATTGGCAGACGCAGTGCTTCTGCCAATCTGTAATGTGGCCGCAATGTTGCTCCATGACATGTTCACAACACTGTCCGCGCTGATCGGTCCTCTCACGTGTTCCTGTCGACGTCGCCATCCTCTTTGTGCAGCGACTTGCCGTGGGCAGGGCGAGACCATGGCCTGTGAACCCGAAAAGCTCTATTGGAACAAGAGCCCGTGGTTGCTGGATACTTGGAATGGACATATCGCGCGAGGAGCTTTTTGCGCTCATTTGGGAAAAGCCGACCGTGGAGGTCGCGCGTGACATGGGCATTTCTGTCGTTGCCGTTGCCAAGCTCTGCGCGCGCACTTCAAGTGCCAAAACCGCCCCGAGGATATTGGGCGCGAGTGGAAGCAGGCCAAGTGCCACGGCGTCCTCCGCTTCGTGCATTTCGCGATGAAATTGAGGAGCACCGGAAAGCCCTTGCGCGATCTCGCCCGCTGGCTCTACGGCCAGCTTGAGGCTGAATACGACCACCTTACCTCGGACGAGTCCGTTGAGGACGGCATCATCGCCAATGAATACACCTTCACCGCAGGGGGGCGGCGGTTCGGATGACACATGGGAGGGCTCAACCCATCTCTTGCAGAATATCCAGAATATATGTATATTGTGCACAAACGGAGACCCCGATCATGCATGATCTTCCCGAGTTCAAGGCGGCCGACCTGACGCGGCACACAAGTGACCTGTTCGACGCGGCCATTCGCTCGCCAATCGCGATCACCAAGCACCGCAAGCCGAAATTCGTGCTGATGAGCATGGACCAGTACCAGCACCTCACCCGGGGGGCCACGCAACAGGCTCATATGGTTGACGAGATGCCCGAGGATCTCAAGGCGCTGATGATAGAAGGGCTCGAGCGGGACTTGACGCAGGCTGATGACTAAGCCGAGTGCTGGAGAGGTTTTCCGCTATCCGTTCCTGTGGAAACGCGAGCAGATGGCGGGCGAGACCGAGGGCCGCAAGACACGGCCTGTCTGTATCGCCGTCACTGTCGCCAAGTCCGATAGCGAGACCGTGGTGTTCATCCTGCCGATCACGACGCAACCGCCCTTGCCCTCGCGCAAGTGCATCGAGGTGCCACAGATCGAGTCGCAGCGTGTGGGGTTGGAGACCCATGTCCGCAAATGGGTCATGCTGGACGAGATCAACACCGATATTCTGGAGCGGTCCTATGTCTGGGAGGACCGCACGCCCATCGGCACGTTCAGTTCCGTCTTCACATCCAAGATCCAGTCCAGCCTGATCGTGCTGGCTCGGTCGGGCGGGGCATCCGTTGTCGATCGGCTGAAGTAGTCTCGATCAACGCAGGGTCAGCCCAGCTTCATTTGTTCCCGTCGATCCACTTCGACATCAGCCCCTTGTCGCGGAAACACTCATCCGGGACGGCGCGGCGTTTGATCCGGGCGAGACGCTCGGCGAAGGCGACCTGCTTCGATGTCGGGCGGCTGTCCTGCGCGCCCGGGTTCAACTTGGCTTGTGCGTCGATCCAGGCGCTCAGGGACCGCCGATCTTGCTGAACCTCCCACGGCAAAAGCGTCTGGTTGCGCAAGGCCAGCGCGCGCGCATAGGCGATCTGCTTTGGCGTCGCGGGCAGGACGTAAGTGGTGCTTTCCATCGGGGATCTCCCTTCCTAGCTTGGTTCGTAAAATAGAACATAACAGGAACAAAATCAAGCCACCCGCGAAAATCATGAGGTTTGAGAGGAAGAGGAGGGCCGGGGAGGGTCAGGCCAGAGGGTGTCTGAGAGAGGGTGTCCCGGCTTGATCCTGTTCCTCATCGGGGTCTGATGCCGGAAAGTGCAGGATCCTGCGTTCTCATGAGCTTCGCATTTAACAATCTCCGGCATCAGATCCCTAAAGAGTGAAAGATGCCGTAATGGGGCTTTCGGCGAATCGAGCACGTTTCGCTTGTTTGTCAGCATGATCTGAAGTGCCGTTGCCCTTGATGCGCCTGCAGCGCGTCTACGAGGTCGTATGTTTTCATGCGCCTCAATTCCTAAGAATAGAAGGGCAACGACATGAATGTATTTATCGGACTGGATGTATCTCTGGCAAGCACGGCGATTTGTGTGCTGGGGCCGCAAGGGAAGATTGTTGAGGAGTTGGAGGCCGCCAGTGAGCCTGAAGCGCTGGTGCGTGCGATGGCGTCATTGCCATACGCGGTCGATGCGATCGGGCTCGAAGCCGGACCACTGTCCCAATGGCTGAGCAAGGGCATCGAAGAGGCCGGATTTGACGTGGTCTTGATGGAAACGCGGTTGGTGAAGGCCGCCTTGAAAGCGATGCCGATCAAAACTGACCGGCGCGATGCTCAGGGAATTGCGCGCTTGCTTCAAATGGGATGGTACAGGCCCGTGCACCGCAAATCTGTGTCCTCTCAGGAAATCCGCGCGTTGCTGTCGGCGCGCAAGTCTATTCAGCAGGCGATCATCAACATCGAACTCTCGATGAGGGGAGTGCTCCGGAACTTCGGCCTGAAGCTTGGGCATGTCACTCGGGTAAGGTACGAGGCCCGGGTGAGGGAGCTGGTTGCCGACAATGACATCTTGTCCGCGTCGGCGTTGGCGCTTCTGCGGGCTCGGGAGCAGCTGAGGACAGAGCTGGCCAGCCTGGATGAAAAGGTCGTGGGGTTGGCGGAACATGACGATGTTTGCCGTCTCATGATGACAATGCCCGGTGTTGGCCCAATTGTTGCTTTGACCGTAAGATCCGCGATTGATGACCCGGCCCGCTTCGCGAAATCAAAGGATATCGGTCCTTGGGTCGGGCTGACGCCGAGGCGCACTCAATCCGGAGAGATGGACATTGTCGGGCAGATTACACGAGCGGGTGATCGAGGATTGCGATCGGCGTTGTATCAGGCAGCGACGATCTTGATGCACCGCGCAGCACCGAACTGGTTGCAGGTCTGGGCACTCAGAGTGGCGCACAGGCGTGGATCGAAACGGGCCCTGATTGCGCTCGCGCGCCGAATTGGCGTCATTTTGCATCGCATGTGGATGGACGGTTCGCCTTTTCGCTTCACGCTGAACCCGGGGCCGGCGGCCTAAGCGAAACGGTTCAAGGGTTATTCGTAACGGAGGCATGAACTGCAACTAACAACAGGTACGCAGAGGTCCCTTTTCGGGACGAGGTTCCTGGAGATGCCGTAAGGACACTGGCTATCAACAACTGTTGAATGCGCGTGAAAGATGGGCACCCAGGACCAGATTTGAACCAGGCATAGAGTGGCAGCTTTGAGGCTGACTACGGACGGAAGAGCGAAGCCCGGGCAGGGGGAGCCCTCGGTCCTGAAGTGCCGTTGCAGTGAAAAAGAAAAAGTAAGCTTTTGATTTTGTGTCTTAAACCCGGCGAAGAAAGAAATGTTCGCCGGAATTCTTCGCTTGCCGGAAACCCTTGACAGTGATTCGCCCCATTACGGAAGTGTCCTTCGGGTTTTGTGACTGACGGATGAGGGCCTTTGGGGTCCCTCAGATGGGTCCGGGCCGGGTTCCGGTCTGCCGTTCCTGATGAAGGGCATTCCCATGCAAACAGGTGTCTTGCGCGTGTTGCGCGCGACCGCTGCCTCGTGGTGGCGACACAAGGAACTACGCCGAACCGGCCAGACGGGGCAGGCACAACGGCGCGAGCGCGAGACCGTCCTGCGTGATCTCGGCTATCTCAGGCAAGCGGCAGCATTGCCACACGCGCATGCGATTTGCGGAGAGGGTGGGACTTTCCTCCATCTTGGTTGGACCACCGTTTCAACCTTCGCGCCGATTGAGCGCTTTCCCTTGGCCACTCTTACGGTCTCACGAGGGACGCCCTTCATCGATATCCGACCTGTCACCGATGTCATCGCCATCGCGAACCTGCCGCGGGTGGCGCGGGACGGATCGGTCGACCCTGAACCCTGGGGCCCTGGCAGTTCTGTATCGCTGCTCACCTACATCGACATGGTCGAAGGGCTCGGCGCGAGGATCGTCAACGATCCGCGGCCCCGTCAGTCAATCTGATCATCATTCCCTCACACCAACATTTGAAAGGAGGCCAGCCATGGCCCGATCCCGCACGACCAAATTCGATGCCTCCGAGGTCATCACAAACGAAATCATCCGTATCATCGAGCGCGGCGTCCTGCCGTGGCGCAAGCCCTGGACCGCAGGTGGCAGCTCTCGTCCCCTGCGCGTGGGCGGAGAACCCTACCAGGGAGTGAACAACTTCCTGCTGACAATGCGGACCGTGATGGCGGGCCACAGCTCGCCCTTCTGGATGACGTTGCCGCAAGCCAATGCGTTGGACGCAAAGGTTCGCAAGGGCGAGAAGTCCTCCGTGGTGGTCTATTACGGCCAGAGCCGGAAACAGGACGAGGCGTCTGGAGACGCCGAGGAGGGCGATGGGGATGAGAACCGCGTCTTCCGCTTCCAGAAATCCTACCGTGTGTTCAATGCCTGCCAGATCGATGGCCTGCCGGAAAGCTTCCATCCCGACCCGGAGCCGGTCCCTGACCACACGCCGTCCGAGCCCATCCCGCACATGCAGGCGTTTTTCAATGCGATCGACATCACCACGGTATTCGCGGGCGGCGAGGCCTACTATCTGCCGCCCGTCGATAAAGTTTTCATGCCTTCTATTGAGAGGTTCCATGACCCACGGAATTTCTACGGGGTCTGGGCGCACGAGCTGGCGCATGCCACAAAAGCGCCGCATCGGCTCAACCGCGATTATGGTCTCTCGCGGTTTGGCGACACCTCCTATGCCCGCGAAGAGATCGTGGCCGAGCTGACCTCCTGCTTCCTCGGGCAGGAGCTTGGGTTCACAGCGCATACGCTCGAGATGAACGCGGCGTATCTCTACAACTGGCTGCGCGTTCTGCGTTCGGACAAAACCGCGATCTTCAAGCATACGGCCGACGCGCAACGCGCTTGCGACTACCTGATCGCCCGATCAGAGGCGGGCAGGGGAGGGGGCAGCGCCGAGGCCGCCTAACACACCTGTTGCCGCGAAGCGGAAAATGGCAGGTGTGAGACCGGAGTGACGAATGTGGTGATGACCACGAATGACGGCTGTGCGCAGGGAGCGCCATTTGCAAAGTTGTGAACTTTGCTTGCTCTTTCGGACGCGACCGGCCAAATCTAGGCCTACTGTCTTAACTGTCATTGGGTGGCTCCTATCCTAGCAGTTGATGACAACTGCGCTTTGGCACATTCGATGCCGGTGGAGCAGAAGCCACCCACCTCATCCGCTCTGGGCCGTGAGTGACGGAAGACTGCCGCAGCTACGTTTGGGTTGGGCTGCTGTTCCGCAGGTCCGGTCAGAACCCGTTCAAACAAGCCGTAACAGACATGGACTGGAGTGATGCGACCTATCATTTTTGATTGGTATTGCTGCTGAACCCAGTCATAGAGAGCAATGCTTTCCGCATCGTTGAAATCATTTTTACATTACGCCAGATACTTCCCTTTGTGGTCGGCGCTGACCGCTGTTCGATGGCAGTCATTTGACTCTCGGTCACGTGGATTGGGGACGACATTTAGAATTGTGATGCGTTGGTTTCCGCCCGCAAGAATTCGATTTGATCGCGAAGCCAAACGGGTTTTTCCCAACATGAAGCGCGGTGCGCGCGCTAAGCTGGGCCAAGATATGGGCCGGCATATGGGGAGAACACTGTTTGAGATCTATCATGAAGCTGAATTTCAAACCCAACACCATAAATTCATGGCCTCGGGGCCCGGGCTTGTCGCCCTGAAGGAGGCTCAAGCGGCGGGCAAGGGGGCGATCATTGTTTCTGGCCATTTTGGACAGTGGGAGGCTGTTCGCGCCGCAATCAAGATGCATGGGCTTGAAAGCGGAGCTGTGTACCGACCGCACAAGAACCGCCACTATGAGCGTCGCATTCTTGCTGGTATTGAGGCAGGGGGGATGCCGATTTTGGCAACCGGCCACGTCGGAACCAGGGCCCTTGTGCGGCATCTGCGGGATGGTGGCATTATTTCAATCTTGTTAGATGAAAAGTATTCGGAAGGTGTAAGGATACCGTTTCTTGGGCATGACGCGCTCACATCGCTTTCGGCGGCCCAGCTTGCACTTAAATACGATCTGCCCATGATCCCTGCATTTGGCACCCGTATTGACGATGGGAACGCATTTCGCGTGGACTTCGAGGAACCAATTCCTCACACCGACAGCATTACCATGACCCGAACTTTTAATGACAGCCTATCTGCGCGGATAATGGCGGATCCAGAACAGTGGTACTGGATGCTAAGACGGTGGGATGGTGCTTGATTTTGGGTCTAGCCCGCTAATCGGCCCTCCACGGTAAAAAATGCTGCGCTCTGCATGAATGGCCGCAATGACGGGCCGCACTGCAGCAACTTAGAGAGCCGGTGAAAGGCAGGTTTGGGCCGTTAGCTGTCCTGTCCGCTCACTCCCCCCACACCTTCACCAACGCCTCACGCATGACCTCAATCGCATAGCCTGACCCATAGTTGGCGGCGACGGTGTTGGCGCTATGTCCGAGGATGTCCACTAGACAGGTGTTCTGGGCAGCCGGTGTTGCGCAGCTTGTCCTTTATGCGGTGTCGGAGGGAGTGTATTCGTCATTATCTTTAAAGAAAGCCCC
>NZ_DASYOK010000326.1:0-19092 GCF_036007805.1 Yoonia sp. | reverse complement strand
AGTAAGACCGCATGTCTTTCTCTATCCGCGCGCTTCTGACAGATCAGGTTGTATTCTGATCGCATGACGGCGTGTGCCGTCTCATAGCGATGGAGGAAAGCATGACGACAGAACAATCAGTGATCTATGTTGGGATCGATGTGTCGAAGGACAAGCTGGCAGTTGCAATTGCGGGCGGTGGAGTACGTGACGAAGTTCTCAGCTTGGGTACCTTTGAGAATACCCCTGCCAGCGTCGACCGGCTGCTCAAGAAACTTGCGGGGCGTGGTTCGACTGTCTCAGTATGCTATGAAGCGGGACCTACGGGATATGGTCTTTATCGGCAGGTGCGATCGTTCGGTTTCGAATGCTGTGTTGTCGCGCCCTCGTTGATTCCGGTGCGTGCCGGTGAGCGCGTAAAGACAGACCGGCTGGATGCAATTCGACTGGCCCGGCTATTGCGTGCCGGCGAACTGACGCCGATTTGGGTGCCTGATGAAACGCATGAGGCAATGCGCGACTTAGTTCGCGCTCGAGAAAGTGCCGCAGAGGATCAGCGGCACAAACACCAGCTCGTTTCGGCCTTCATGCTGCGTCACGGGCGGGTCTATCACCGGACCAAACCTTGGACGATGCGATATCGTCAATGGCTGCAAAGCCAAAGCTTCGCTCATCCGGCGCATCAGCTCGCCCTTCAGGAGATGCTGCAAGCTGAGCGGAATGCCACAGAACGCCATTATCGGCTCACTGGACATATTGAAGCTCTGGTGCCGGAATGGGATCTTGCCCCGGCTGTGAATGCGCTTCAGGCCTTGCGAGGTGTGGCAATGATAAGTGCCGTCACCTTCATGGCCGAGATTGGGGATGTGCGGCGTTTTGAGACGCCGGTGAAATTGATGGCTTATCTGGGGCTCGTGCCAAGCGAGTACTCGACAGGAAAAACGACCAAGCGCGGTGGGATTACGCGCGCAGGTAACTCCCGCGTTCGTCATAAGCTGATTGAAGGTGCTTGGACCTATCGATTGCCAGCACGGCCGGGAGCGAGGAAGCTCTACATCCTTCAGGACCAACCTGCCGAGGTTCAGGACATTGCCTGGAAAGCACAATCTCGGCTGACTGCGCGGTATCGCAAACTCAGCCAACGTGGCAAGAAGTCGACGGTCGTCACCACTGCCATTGCTCGGGAAATGGCTGCCTTCATGTGGGATATTGCGCGCCGCACCATGCCCGCCTGATAGGTGCAGACTACATGCGCCCAATGGCGGGCGCGAGGTTAACGGCAGGGGAATATCCGGCAATCGCTTTGAGGCCAACACACGTTGATGCCCGTTGTAAGATAGGAATAGCCCCGAGACGCACATTCGGTCATGCGGTATCCAACCCGCGCATCAGAGCTTGTTCACCGACGTCTTCAGACCTCGCGCCCTCCTTTGGGGGCCCATAATACAGAAAACGCTCTGGCGTTCTAAAAATGCTGAAACAATCCTTGAAAAAAGACATCAGAGCGTCGCCTGTGCGGGTCACGGCCACCTCGCCGCTATACTGGCCTGACCCACCAAGGTTTGCCCACGAAACCTGATAGCGCCCTTCGATATCTTGCGTCTGTCCAGATGCCTCCGCTACTGAAAACAGCAGAACCGTCATAGCGATGGTGTTGGTAAGCAAAGCTTTGCAATGTGCATGTAACATCAGGCGATCCCGAGCTGTTTAAGAACAGGAAGACGCTTCTCGTCAAACACTGATAAGCGCTCCTTGAGTTCGGCTATATTGTCGTCAGGGCTGTCGAGGGGCTTTCCATCCCTTATGAGGCGCTGATCTTGAGCCTTGAGGATGTTCCAGACAAAAGTCGCTGGATCGGATTCCTTTTGCGCACGAGCGAGTAAGAAGAGCTGTTGGAACCGGTCAACCTGGATACCACCGCCGGTTACCGGGGACGCCAGAAAAGACAGATCAGCAGATGATTTGGCACGGTTACAAACGGCCATGTTGAAAGCCTTTGTGCGCTCACGGCGTTTCCCTTCCTCTTTGGAAGACAAGCAAGGCTGCAGATGTCCTGAGCCAACCAGGACCGCAAGCGCCTGCATCAGTTTGGCCCAACCAAGATCAGCAATCTTTTGGTCAGACAGAGCCTGACGGACACTCACGGGTCCTTGTGCAAAAGCATCCAGGATGGGTCCATAAACGTCGGCTTGGAGGTTTGCTTCTCCCCGCGCACCTGTGACCGTCAGAGGCACATCAGCGCGCAACGTGGAGAGTGCAAAACGCATCTCGAGCCAAGCTTCCCGAGCGGACATCACACTGTGTGAAAGAACACCTTTTATGAAGACATCACGACGAAACTGCTGGTTTATCATGTAGTCGCGCAGGCCTTCACGGCGTATGGGATCACCACTCTCCGCAAGCAGCTTCTGCTGTTCCTCCGACAGGTTCACTGCGTCAATATGGTCAAGAAGGTTGGCTGAACCAACGAAAGTGAGCTTTGCCTCACTCAACTCTGCGACAACATCTCCAAAATAAAATGGTGTCCAATCGCGGTTGAAATACTCATGAGCGAGGTAGTTTCGGGACATCCCTTTGAATTTTTCGAAGCGTGGACCCACTGTCGGGCTTTGTGCAAAATAGGCAGGCTGCGCCGCAATAACCTTCTCAGTGAAGCTGATAGCGGCCTCAACACGGGTGGTAACAGGGCCTGCCGTAGTTCCTGCGTGATCCACCATGAGACGGCGCAAAGGCATCGCTGCCGCCCAGCCTGGGAGTGTGTTATAACTAATGTAGAGAAGTCCACTAACCTTGAGCTTACGTTTGACGAAATCTACAATATGCTGTCGGTTTTGCGGGCTGATCCAACTGTAAATGCCATGCAAAGCGATTACGTCAAATTGGTCTGGTAATGACGGTTCAGCTGCGAACTCTTCAAATGCATGATCGAAGAAATGAGCGTTCGAAGCTCCAGCTTCAGAGGCAAGCACATTCGCTCCAGAAACCTGCACAGGGTTGAAGTCATTGGCATAGACTTGGACGTGAGGATTGGCGGCAGCAATAATATTGGCCGAGAAACCCTGCCCACAGCCGAGCTCACAATAAGTGATTGAGGTGCGTGTCTGAACACCTTTCGCCAAGGCAACGAAACGTATGAGTTCCGGTGTGAGCTCTCGATAAAAGCCGTGGGTGTAATCAAGATCGGCCACATAGCCGGATGTCCATGTTGTCATATGATGTCTCCGATAAGTCGGCTGATCCTTGGTAGTCCTTGTGGTTACCTATCTGATTTATGTTATAAGTTACAATGTAAGTTGGGTTCATTTACTCGGCCCGCCACATCGCTGGCTTATATTTCGCGCCCAAGCTGACCTACTGCCGCCGCCAGGTGGCAGCAGCGACCGGCAAATGTCGTGTCGCCGCGCTGTGGCTGCCACCTGCGGTGGCCGATCAAGCTCTCCTCCATAATGCGCAGTTTGTCACCATCCGACCAATACCGGTGGCGTTCACCATCGGCGTCAGTGTCGTCACGATCTTCAAGATCATCCGGAGCAAGATGTGGCGGTTCACCGCGACCGCCAATGCACCCCAGTCCCGTAAGCCGCGCAATCACATGTCCCGTCTCACGAAGAAGGCGCGCGTCAACATTGAGAGCATGCTGGCCACGCTTGCCGTGCTTGGTCCAGAAAACCCAGAAGTCCGCGCCCTGATCCGGCTCTACGAGATAACTGCGCACGCCAACGCTGTTCCCTGAGACAACCGCGCACCCTCACCTGCTCAGAAACAACCCCACTGGCCAAATATCCCTCTGGCCACGAAGACCCATGCGCCCTGAGCAGTGATCCCTGCCATGTACGCCTGCTTTAAACGGCAAACACTTCCAAATGCGCGACCAACCGCGATTAAACGTAACCGCTCAATTGCTACCCCGGCTTAGTCGCCTTGCGCCCTGCACAGATCACATTGGACCACTGGTCGACGAAAGCGGGGCGTCTGCATGAACAGACATTCGGAGTGCGCGCCCGTTTCGCCATGCGCTTTGCAACAAAAGCCGAAGATGAAAAGGGGGTGCGTCGAACATCCGCGGTCCAGGCGGCCTTCAAATCGCCGTTCAGGCCATTTGTTCTCGCGTCTACGTCGATTGGACAGGACGGATTGGATTTTCATCCCTACTGCTCGCGGATCGTGCACTGGAACCGCCCGCGGAACCCTGTCGATATCGAGCAGCGTGAAGGACGGGTTCATCGTTACAAAAACCATGCTGTCCGTCGCAACGTCGTCGCTGCTTTTCCCGCCACGCCGCTCACTGCGCAGAACAACCAATCACCTTGGATCTCCATGTTTGACGCCGCGCAAGAGGATGAGGTTTCAAATGGCCGTTCGGGAGACATCATTCCGTTCTGGGTCTACCCAGGTAATCACAAGGTTGAGCGGGTCGTCCTCATTCCGCCCTTCAGGCGCGAGAAGGAACGCTACAAGGATCTCATCACATCTCTGGCCACTTACCGGCTGGCCTTTGGCCAACCCCGCCAAGATGAACTGATTAGCCTCTTCTCGGGTATGGAAGACGACTTTATCCAAGAATTATCGGAGCTTCAGATATCGCTTAGGCCAAACTGACGCGCACCACCGAAAGGTCACACCAGCACCTTTAGCGAGAGCCAAGCAACCCTGTTCCTTCATGGCTGACGCCTGCCTCAGAGCATTCAGATCGTTGGTCGCCACATCCGGTACCGCCCCTGCCCAGTCACCTCGCAGATCAGGCCGTGCGTTTCCATCCAGGCGAGGTTGCGCTGAACGGCGGCGCGGCTGATGCCAGTCATGGTCTCGGCCATCGGGGCGGAGACGAGTGGCCATTCGGTCAGAACTGCGCACAAGGCTGGGGGCGTACGGCCCGAGAGTGGGATCATCTCGGTTTCTGCCCGCGCTGACCATGCTTCGATATCGTCTAGGTGGCGCACGGCGGTCAGGCAGGCGGTCTCCATCCCGTCAAGCCATCGCGCCAGACGGTCAGCGGGTGAGCCTGCAGCGCGCAGTCCCCCTGCCCCTCCCATTGCCAGAGGTGCAAAGACTGCTCCCTTGCCCTCGCTGGCCGCGATCCGCGCGGCCGTGACTGCCGCTTCCATTCGATCGCCCTGCTGCCCAAGGCCCGCGAGGCTCCAGAGGTGATAACCCACACAAGCACGGGTTATCGGGTGAAGATCAGCGGCTTGCGCCATTACGCCCGTCCAGCCTCCCGCGCGGTCCGAGAATGGCTCTGCCTCATCGGCCATGTTTTCGGGATCTCGACGGTCTAGGAACGCAGAAAGGTCTGTCTCGGGGCCGGGACCGCCTGTCAAACGTCTCACGGCCCATCCGACACGCGCGAGCGCGGCAGTGTCCTCCCGAACGCCTGAGATGCGCATAGAGATCCAGAGCGCCAGCCGATCCGGGCCGATGCGGTCACCCGCGAACCAGCTGAGGTCGGCAGCCTCGATCAGGGCAAGCCTGTGCCGCCATCCTTCCGGGCCGCGCTTTAGCCGGTCGTCTAGCGCGCCGGCGCGACCGGCCACACGAGCAAGACGCGCGGCATGACCCGCCTCTGCTTTCCGCCAATCGTCGAGGACCTCGGCTTCACGCGGTTCGGCCCGTGGTCCGGGCGGCAGATAATCCGGTTCCTCTTCCATCGGGCCGGGCAGAAACCACAGGTCGTCCTCGGACGTCTGTTCCACCTCCTCAGCGTCGAGCAAGAGAGTATCCAATTCATCATGTAAGGCAGGCGCTTGAGGCTTCATATGTGCAAAATAGTGGATTTCTGCACTTTAACCAAGGGTTTTGTCCGAATGCGCCCAAATTCCTTATATAGCACGCGCGGGCGATGGTCAGCGAGGGTTGTCTGATCGCGCTCATTGTATGGGAAATAAAGGGCATTCCGGTAAGCAACATCAGAGAACCCGCCCTTGCACTCGTTTACACACGGTTCTCTGATTGCGGCTTTGTCAAGCGAGCCTGCGCCCCAACCGTTTTTACGAGATCAATCTACCTCCGTCCCGTCGGGACTTCGCTTCCCGCCTTCTCAGCGGTGGAAATTCAGATCAGGCAGTGGCCTCCTTTGTCCAGTAATAGTCTGCGCCAGATTTCCAGATCGTCAGCATCAGGACTGCGATCTTGCGCGCTGTTGCGACTGCGGCCTTTCGGAAGCCGCGTCGTCCGGCCAGTCGCACAGCCCAGCTCTTCAGTGGCGAGAACCGCTTTACCTGGCGGATCCAGCAGGACGCTGCCTCGAACAGCAGTCCGCGCATCGTCCCATCTCCGCACTTCGACAGCCGTCCCGACCAATCCATTTCGCCAGACTGGTGCCGCTTTGGTGTAAGCCCGAGGAATGCGCCGACATCAGTCACCCGGCTGAACCGGTCTGGATTATCGACCAGGGCAATGAAGCTGAGCGCATTTACTGGCCCGATGCCAGGAATGGTCATCAGGCGACACGCAACGGGGTGGACCTTCGCCTTTTTCTTCACAGCCTTATCGAGATCGTCCGCCACTTGGCACAGCGTGGAGTGGGCCATGATAAACCCATCGGCGATGGCGCCCAGCACCGGATCGGTTTCCCCCACTGCAGCCAGTTGGTCTCGAAAATTCTGGCGCTGCCGACCTTGGCCGATGGCGGTCATTCGGATGCCGAAGGTTTTCAGCACGCCCCGGATGTGACCTTCGAGGTCTTTGCGCAACCGGATCATCCGTTCTCACGCACCGACCAGACTTCGCAGCCTGTCAGCATCTTCGCTCCGGATGTGGACCAGTGTAAACCAGCCGGTCCGCGCAAGCTGCGCCACTCCTTCAGCATCAGCTGCATCGGACTTGTTGAGCCGGGCCGACAGAGCCTTGTGCGCTTTCCGGGCATCGATGCATGTCGCTACAAGACCAAGCCTCATCATCCCGCGCTGCAGCCAGATCGAAAGCATCCCGCTCTCATGTACGATCCGGCGTGGCGTGAGCGATCGGTTGCAAAACCAACCTGCCACGCCCTCGGGGTCCGCAGGGCACGTCCCGCGCGCGATGGTCTTGCCATCATGATCAACAACGCAGATCGAAATGTCTTTCAGTGACACATCCAAACCAGCATAATGTTCCATAGGTCGTTCTCCTCACGGCTTATATCCATGAGGCCAACATACCGGATCTCGTTCGCTACTGGAGAGCGACCGCCGCAATCACACCATGTCTTTTGGTAGCGATACATATCACTGCAAAAAGACTGTTTTGATGCCCCTGATCGGTTATGCCCGCGTCTCTACCGAGGATCAGACCCCCCTGCCCCAGTCACAGGCCCTGAAATCCGCAGGCTGCTCCGAGATCCATGAAGAACAGGCCTCGGGCGGCAATCGTGCGCGGCCGGTGCTGGCGCGGGTGTTTGAAACGGGCGGAGCGTCTTGGGTTGTTGGAGTGAATCTTGGCGCACAGACAGCTCGTCATTTCAGGCGACGTCTTAAATTGGACCGTAATTCAGTCGCACAGCAATTTACCTTGTAAATCTACCATTAGATGAAGTAATTGCAAGCTATGTATACGCGTCAAACTCATCAACTTGTGCAATCCGCGCTAGAGAACCAAGCCGCTGTTGTCCTTCTTGGACCCCGACAGGTTGGGAAGACCACACTTGCTCTCGACATCGCTTCGGAGCGGCCATCGGTATATCTTCATCTGGAGCGTGAAGCCGACAGGCAAATCCTGACCGAACCGGATCTGTATCTGGATGAACAAGTCGGCAAGCTCGTAATTCTCGATGAGGTTCAGCAGATGCCAGGTTTGTTCAAAAGCCTGCGTGGCCAGATCGACAGCCGCCGGCGGTCCGGGTTTCGAACTGGACAGTTTTTGCTGCTTGGCTCGGCCTGCAATGTTCCTCTGCAACAATCGGCAGAATCTCTGGCTGGCCGCGTCCGGGATATCGAATTGCCCCCTCTGCAACTCGTAGAGGTCGGTGCAAACGAATTGAACAAACTTTGGCTGCGCGGCGGCTTTCCTGCCAGTTTCTTGGCCACAAGCGATCAGGCCAGCACGGACTGGCGTCTGGATTTCCTGCGCACCTATCTGGAACGCGACATCCCTGCCCTCGGACCGCGCATCCCGACCGCAACCTTGCGGCGCCTCTGGACAATGCTGGCGCATATGCAAGGTGGTCTATTGAACGCCGCCACCCTCGCTGAAGGGCTTGGCGTTTCCGGCCAAACTGTCGGTCGTTATCTCGACCTGCTCGTCGATCTCATGCTGGTGCGGCGGTTGCAGCCCTGGCACGAGAATGTTGACAAACGCTTGATCAAATCCCCAAAGGTCTATGTGAGGGACAGCGGAATTGTACATGCGCTGTTAAGTATTGGTACGACTGAGGGTTTGCTCGGGCATCCTGTCGTCGGCGGCAGCTGGGAAGGGTTCTGCATCGAGGCCCTTCTTGCAGCGGCGCCCGCTGGCACTGAGCCTTTCTTCTATCGCACCTCTGCGGGCGCGGAGCTTGATTTGGTCCTTCGCCTGCCGGGCGGCGACATCTGGGCCGTCGAGATCAAACGCACGACTGCACCGAAGGTTTCGCGCGGTTTTCACACAGGCGCAGAAGACATCAAAGCCACGCGAAAGCTGCTGATCTACGCCGGCAAACAAAACGTGCCAGTGACACAAGACATGCGCGCCATGCCCCTCATCGAGGGAATTGCGCAACTTGGCGCAATTAGGTGATCTCCGCCCTCGGAGTACAGGCCTGACCTTAAGCCACAGCTGCTATATACCTACCCTTATCGAAAGCAAAATGGCGGTTACCCGTGGGTAACCGCCCTTCTCTGTTCAGGACCGGTAGCGAAGTGTTACCCACGGGTAACCCCACCCTCTCAAAGCGACGACACATTCGGGTCGTTCTCACGCAAGGCACGCCGGAACGCCTGCACCGCACGTTCAAGCTGCGCTTTCGGCAACCCTGCAAAATCATCATCCGCAACGATCCGGCATTCGCCTTTGCGCGCAGTGACCTTCATATCGCCGACATGAAATTCGCGCTTTTCTTTCCGCTCGGCGGGCTGCGGCGTCGCCAAGGTCTTCGGCTTGGCTTCCAGAAACTTGGCGAGCAGCGCATTCTGCTCATCAGCATTAGCACAAACCCGCAATTGGGCTCTCAGCGCCGCTGCACTATCGAGCGACTTAAGCGCGCGCGCCACATCCACACCAAGGTTACGTGGCACCGCCTTGGGCCACTTCAAGTCGTCCTCCAGGGCACAGAGCAAAAACACAAAGCTGCGAATATAAGAACGTTTGACCTTATGCAGCGATGCGTAAAGCCGCGGTACCATCGCATCAGGGTCAAGCTCATCGGTTTCAGCATCCTGCGCCGCAAGGATGGCCACCTGTGCCATCTCTGCAAAGCTCAGGTCCTCGCGCACCACGTTTTCTTCGACCATATCTATATAGCGCATGAGCCGGTCCCCTTTTCCGACATCAATCCGCGCAATCACGGTGGCAAACGCCGCATGACCAGTTTCGGCAAAAAGCTGGGACAAAGCCGTGTAGCGCCGCCAGCCTTTCTTGAGCTGCAGGTTGCCTGCCGCATCACGGTAAAGCTCCACCGGTTCTTTCTGGCCACGCTCCTTGATCGAAGCTTTCAACTCTTCCATTTCCACCGAGGCAGCGACACCCTCTAGATCAAGCCTGTCGCGCGGCAGATCGCTTGTCAGCACCTCCGAGAGCGGCACTGCTGACAGAAGACGCCCCGCCTCCTGTGCCTCGCGGTAAGCTTTGGCGTCACTGGCATTCTGACGCCGCTGCTCCACCTTGGCCTCAGTGGTTTCTTGCAGGCTCTCCGCTGCATCGCGCACCGCCGCTCCCATCGGTCCAACACTGCGTTCGCGTGGCTTAGAGCTTGCGGGCGGATCAACCGGATCGAAACCGAATTTGTTCTTGCTGCTCATTTATCTACCTCCGGTTTTGCGTTTTCCTGATCCCAAGCCTTCAACACAGTTGTTTTGAATTCATTATAGGCGCGGTCGAAGCTCTGCCTTGCACGTTTCCATGTCTCGCGGGTCATCTGGCGATAGTCCTGTTCATAGACGCTCATCTGGAACCGCCCTGATTGTTCGACAGCGCGGGTCATCTCGATCGGGTTCAAGCAGACATCGGCACCAAATACATTACGGAACGCCTCCATCATCGCGCTGTGGAGCGGATTGTTGCTCTCAAACCGTGTCATAAGCAAACGCACATCCATAAAGGATTTCGGCAAAGTCAGCCCGGCGTCATCGGCAAGCCCGCCGAACCCTTCCGAGATATCCTCCATCGCATCACCTAATTGGCCCAGATAGCTGGTCGTGCTGTCATACTCCCAATAGCCGGGGCCTGACGGGATATAGAGAATGTCAGATGCAAAAGCCGCATTCAGCGACTGGTAGCCAATCGCAGGCGGGCAATCAAAGATGATCAGGTCATACTGGTCATCGGGTAATTCATCGAGATAGCGGGCCACACAGCCAAAAAAGCTCCACGCCTTATGAAGGCTGCGATACTGGGCGCTCGCGAATTCAACAAAGGCCGCGTTGGCGCAAGAAGGGATGATATCAATGGTAGGCCAGCAGGTTGGTTGGATGAAGTCCTGAAACCGCTGCGCACCAATGGATTGCACATCCTCAGGCAATTCATTCGAAGAAGGGTAGGGGCAGTCGTCAGGATCATCATAGCTTTCAGTAATCCGGTCCGCTTCGCGGCACAGATCACGGCACATGATACCCCAGACGGTGTTCCACTCTTTCACCTCGACGATCCCCATCGAGTGAGTGAGGGTGGCCTGTGGGTCGAAATCCACACAAAGCACACGGTAGCCATCGAGGGCGGCCGCATTGGCCAGATGTTGCGCAACAACGGTCTTACCAACACCGCCTTTAAAGTTGCTGACAGCAACGCGCACCGCACGACCTTTGGGACGTCTGGGCAGCAAGGTCTTGCCACGAAACTTGATCCGGCGGCGCAACTCGTTGATCTCTTCAAGCGTGAACCAGCGCTGGCGGCCATCTTCCTCGGTTTCGCCCTGGGGCAGAGAGGGATCATCAGCCAACTTCTTCCGCAAGGTGTCGGCAGGCACATCAAACATGAACTGACTGATCTCCCAGATCGAGAAAGGACGCAGAGTTTTCACCTCGCCCGGAGAAAAGGTCGCGCGGCGCACCGCAGCTTGCTGGGTCAGGCTACGCTCGTTCATGGCTTGGAGGTCTGAATGGGTTCTCATGGCATGCTCTTGTTTTTGACTATAATGTCGTGAATAACGGGAAATGGGCAAATCTGCAAAATAGAAATTTGGAATTTCGTGTTTTTGCGGCTTTCGCCACTAAAACGGGATAAAGTGCAAAGTTTCAGCCCATATTTGGTGTCATAAAATTGGCATTTTTCGAGATATGGTGACATACAGCGTCCGATAGGGTGACGCCTAGCTGTCCCCCTTAACCATTTTAACCTATTCTTTATTAAAATAATTGAAGGGGTCAAAAAATCGCGCTCTTAGCAGGTCCTTGACAGAAAACGGGAATTTGTGTCTTCCTATAACTTAAGCAGAATCGGCAACAACGTCGGCGCTTGAGGCAAGACAGTGAGATAACGCAATGGATGCGAAACGGCTAACTGGTGTCAAAGCCAGTTCATTAAAGTATGACTTATTGACTGCGTTATCGGTTGCCGGACTGCATCTGGATACGCGTCATCAGATATCGCTTTCGCGTTTGTTGCTGTTGATCACGGCGCGTTACAATTGGCGGTTGGATGAATTCTGTGTTGGCCAACGTGATCTAGCCCGCATGTGGAACGTGACCGAACGTACGGTCAAGCGCGAGATCAAGTTTTGGATAGAAAGGCGTGTGGTCATCTGTAAGCGGCAAGGTGTGCGGGGCAGGGTAGGGGCCTACCGTCTGAACTATCCTGAAATCTATCGCATGTCGGAACCTTATTGGGATCATGTCGGTCCTGACTTCTCTGAGCGCATGGCTGAAACCCATCCCGTGAAAGAAACCAAGGTTGTCGCAGTTGATTTCCGAACCAAGGCTACAGCAAACGACCAAACCGATGATATCCCCGCGACTGAAAACCAGTCCTGGCGTGCAGCCTGCAAGCGGATGCGCGACCTACACCCAGAACATTATCGTAACTGGATTTCCCTTCTGACCTTCGGCAAGGATGATCATGAAACACTGATTCTTAATGCGCGCAATCAGTTTGTTGCGCATTATGTAAAGACCCATTTGATTCCCGTCGTCCATGAAGCTGTCGAAGCAACGCTCGGGCCACGCCGCCGCATTTTGGTGCAGGTGCTGCAATAATGCTGCGCTGCAAATGCGATCTACCTTTCGGATGCTTGGAGCAATGACACGACTGGAAGATCAGTTCACATCCGTGACAGACGGTCTTCGTCGTCTACTACAGTAAGAACGCAACCTTCGGTGATCCAGTTCCACAGCACGATGTTGAAGTCCGTTGCCGACGCGCCCTTTGCAAAACTCCGGATCAGAAGTCCTGCGAACCCATCAGCGATGAGGCTGCCGGCGAAATCCTGCGTCGGCACCGATTGGCTGTCGAGCATCTTCATGCGCCATGCTGAGTCGGCAAGCATGGCCTCTGTTATTCCGTATTGCTCTAGTCCGACCTGATCGCGGGTATCGAAAATTGGGCCGAGATCGGCGGTGTAGGACACGAGGATCGTGGGTTGCAGGCTACCGACCTGGTTGGCCTCTCGGAGGGCCGTCGTGGGATCCAGCGAGGTGTAGAGGGCAGGGGTGCCCTTGGCGTTGAAGCGCCCTCCATAGAGTTCCGCACCACGTCCAGAGAGAGGCTCTCTCGCATAGACCGGGTTTAGAGCACGATAGAGCGGTCCTGTGTAGCGGCCATCTTTCAGAGGCATCAGGCGAAAATGCCCGCATCGACCGCATCAATGTATTCCAGAACTTGCTGGGCTTTGCCTTCCTGCACCAGCTGCATGGCTGTCCGGCCATCAAAGCCGGGCAGTGGCTCTGACCGGTACCACGCATAGGCCATCAGTTCCGACCCAAAACGCGGTTCGACTTTGTTCAGTACCTCTACCAGTTCGCGCAGGCGGCGCTGTGTCTTGTCCGAGCTGATGCGGGCGCGCCTCTGTAACGCGTCTTTGCCCAAACCCACGGTCAATGCGATTTCCTCAGCCGAAGTGCGCAGGGTTGCGGCGATCTTGCGCGGTTCGAACTGCCCAGCTTCAGCGAAGTTAGTGATATGCATGTCTCGCACTCCTACAGTGATACTGACGGTATATAGCGGCAATATTGCTGAAACTCAAGTTGGCAGGAGGTTCTGCGCCTCCGTTTCCCATTTTTATCCGTAACCCTGTATTGTTCTGAACGTCGGAAGTCCTGATTTTTGGGCCTACAACCATGGCTGGAGGTGGGTTTTTTGCCGATCCAAAGCACCAGATAAGTTATTGATAATATGAGAAAGCCTGCGGCAGTCAGGCGGGGGTTGCCGATATACTTTGCCGATCTTGGAACCCAAACAGGACTTGCTGCCCGAAATCACTGGGAACCGCAGTTGGATCAAACCTTCGGCTGTTACCACGGTCCAATTGGCCCGTAGAAAGTGAAAGATGCCGTAATGGGGCTTTCGGCGAATCGAGCACGTTTCGCTTGTTTGTCAGCATGATCTGAAGTGCCGTTGCCCTTGATGCGCCTGCAGCGCGTCTACGAGGTCATATGTTTTCATGCGCCTCAATTCCTAAGAATAGAAGGGCAACGACATGAATGTATTTATCGGACTGGATGTATCTCTGGCAAGCACGGCGATTTGTGTGCAGGGGCCACAAGGGAAGATTGTTGAGGAGTCGGAGGCCGCCAGTGAGCCTGAAGCGCTGGTGCCCGCACAAAGGCCGCCACGCGTTCATACGATCCATCAAAACCAAGCTGCACCAGATCCGCATGCATCTGCTTGGCCGTGCGTCGCTCCTTGCGTGACTTTCGCTGCTCGGTCAGAAGCCAGCCCGACAGTTTCTCGGTAAATGGATCCAACTTGCTTGGCCGTGTCGGCGTTCGGAAATTGGGCTCAACGATGTCAGCCTGCAGGTACTTCCTGATGGTGTTGCGAGACAGCCCAGTCCGCCGTGAAATCTCGCGAATGGGCATCTTGTCCCTCAGTGCCCATCGTCGAATTACGCTCAAAAATCCCATGTCGATCACTCCAATAACCCCCGACAAATCCCGTCAGGGGCACGGTTACACATGGGTCAGTTCTCGGTGACATTCAACAGTCTAGGACTGCTTCAAGTCAGTATGTTGGATGACTGTGTTGAGTTGGTGTGTTCCAAGAGCAAGGTCATTTGCTGTGTTGAAGTTACTCTGGGGCGAACACTGTGTTGCCACAGCGAATCCAAACACTGTGTTCAACACAGTAAATCAGCCCATCAACACATAAAAAACTGTGCGATGAGTGTGCAACGCAGGAAGTAAAAACTGTGCCATGGCTACTACGTTGATTTTGTTGTTTAAAGTGGTGCCCAGGGGCGGAATCGAACCACCGACACGAGGATTTTCAATCCTAGCATAGCGAAGCGTGTTCGATCGCCAGTTCACCGCCTTATCAGCAGCCTGCACCATAGAGCGGACGTTCGTCAAACATGCTTCGAAGTCGGTTCTGCGGGACAAGGACGAAACCGCTCTCGCGGTATTGGTGCTTGTGGTGGGTGTTGCGTGCTGATGTGAACTACATGGATTTTGCGAACTGACCAACCTGTCGGACGATTGAGGCCTTCTCAATCTGACGACAGGAGGTTTCAATGTCAGAGCAACATATCCCACCGCTGCGCCGCCGTTTTATTGAAGATATGCGGATCAAGGGGCTGCAGCCAAAAACCCAGACGATGTATTTGCGGGCGATGCGCGATTTTACAGGGTTTCTGGGGCATTCGCCGGATAGCGCGACACCCGAGGAATTGCGCGCGTTCCAGCTGGACATGAATGAGAAGGGCGTCGGGGCAGCGACCTTCAACAACCGGCTGACGGTTCTGAGTTTTTTCTACGCGACGACCTGCCCGCGTCCGGAGATGAAGCGGCACATGCGGTATCAGAGGGCGGCGAAGAAGATCCCGGTTGTGCTCAGCGCCGAGGAGGTCACCCGCATTCTCGAAGCGGCACCTGGACCGGGGCTGAGATACCGGGCTGCCTTCAGCGTGGCTTATGGCGGCGGGCTACGGGCGAGCGAGGTCACGCATCTCAAGATCGGCGACATCGACAGCGACCGGATGCTGATCCGCATCGACCAAGGCAAGGGCCGCAAGGATCGCCACGTGATGCTGTCGCCGAGCCTGCTTGTGCTGCTGCGCGATTATTACCGCGAAGCACGGCCAGCGGGCTGGTTGTTCCCGGGCCGCAACCGGGTCGACCCGATCTCGACGCGGCAGTTCAACCGGGCCTTCGGAGTGGCCTGTGATTTTGCAGAGATCAAGAAGCGGGTCTCGCCGCATACGCTGCGACACAGCTTTGCCACGCATCTGCTGGAGGGAGGGACGGATATCAGGGTGATCCAGGTGCTGCTGGGCCATGCCAAGCTGGAGACCACAACGATTTATACCAAGGTGGCGATCAAGACGATCCGGGATGTGACCAGCCCGCTCGACCTGCTGGTGCGACGGGAGGCCGGTGCCGGATAGACCCCGGATCCGATGCCTCGTCCCAGACTGGAGGTCGCGGATATCTTCCGCGATCATGGGCCGGCCTATCGCCGCGAACATGCCGGACACCTGAACCTTCCACAGTTGAAGGTCATGTCCGCGATTGAGAACTGCCGCACCGCCGCTCTCGGCGGGCATGTCGCTGCCTGCACAGAGTGCGATCACCAGCACATTGCATACAACTCCTGCCGCAATCGGCACTGCCCGAAGTGTCAGGGAGCAACCGCAAAAGACTGGATGCAGGCGCGCATCGAAGACCTTCTGCCGGTTGAATACTTCCATGTGGTGTTCACGCTGCCGGCCCAGATTGCGGACATTGCCTTCCAGAACAAGGCGGAGGTCTATGGTCTGTTGTTCAAGGCAGCCGCGCAGACTCTGCTGACCATTGCGGCCGATCCAAAACACCTTGGTGCGCGGATCGGTATGACCTCGGTCTTGCATACCTGGGGCTCGGCGATGACGCACCACCCGCATGTGCATGTCATTGTGCCGGGTGGCGGGCTGTCGCCGGACGGGTCCCGCTGGGTCGCCTGTCGCCCGGGGTTCTTCCTGCCGGTGAAGGTCCTGTCGCAGCTGTTCCGGCGTTTGTTCCTCGAAGGGCTGATCAGACTGCACCAAACGGGCAAGCTGGCCTTCTTTGGGGAACTGGCCGGACTGGCCGATCCCGATGCCTTCGCCTCCCATCTCGCGCCACTGCGCAAAGCCAGCTGGGTTGTTTATGCCAAGCCACCCTTCGGCGGGCCAGAGGCGGTGCTGGCCT
Organism: Yoonia sp.; assembly: GCF_036007805.1. GTDB lineage: Bacteria > Pseudomonadota > Alphaproteobacteria > Rhodobacterales > Rhodobacteraceae > Yoonia. The sequence goes on along the minus strand of NZ_DASYOK010000326.1, from coordinate 2,692 downwards.
ATCTGAGCCGATACACCCACCGGGTCGCGATCTCGAACCACCGCCTCGTCAGCGCGGATGCCGAGACCGTCACGTTCCGATGGAAAGACTACCGCATCAAGCGCGGTGACCGGATGAAGGTCATGCGCCTGCCAACGGGCGAGTTCATTCGGCGGTTCCTGATCCATGTCCTGCCATCTGGCTTCCATCGCATCCGCCACATAGGGTTCCTGGCCAATGGAATCCGTCGTGACCGGATCGCGGAGATCAGGCGTTTGCTCAATACAGAACCAAAACCCGGCCAAACGCCAGTCGAGGGGGAAAGTGGCAACCCCGCAGGTCTTGATGCCCATCAGCCTTGCCCAAAGTGCGGCGGCGCCATGATCGTCATCGAGACCTTCACACGGGGCCAAACACCCAGATCCCGCGCACCGCCACGGGAGAACGCCGCATGATACGACGCAAAAACCCGGCGCTTTCCTGTGCAAACACCGGACCAGTCAGTGCGGCCACCTCACCAGACCCCGCGTTGCACCAGGCCAGTAGCGGCAGGACGGAGCACTGGTCGGCCGTGTCCTGTTGGGAAAACCGACTTATCTGCGCGGCCTGTCATCACAATGTGGTTCGCTCTGCTCCTCAGGCGATGCAGCCGTAACGCTCAATCCCCATAGCTCCGAGATCCGCCCGCGCTTTCCTCCTTGTCAGATTTGTCGCCGCTGCAGCTCACGCTGACAGCAGCCACAAACCTTAGACAAGACCGTCATTCGCTGCTTACCACCAAATGTCGCCTTTGCATTTTGATCCAAAGAATGGTGACCTCTTCGAGGTCACTATTAATCCCAAAGCATCTGGGTCTGGCCAGACTATCGATGCCCGATCCAGCCTCGGTCGTCTGTGAAGGCGCGGCTCGCTGCCAATGTTGTCACCGTATACCCGTTCAGCATATCATCTAATCGTGCTAGCGGGATTGGTGACGCCGTTAGGATGAAATTCGAATAGCCGTTCACGCTCACCGGTCCTATGAGCGACGTTACATGCGGATAAAGCTGCGTCAGGATCGCATGAGTGCCACGGGCCAATTGTCCGTTTGGCTCATCGATCAGATTGACGTAGACGGGTCCGGCCACGATCTCTCGCAATCGCTGGTAGGTCTCCAACGTCACCAGATGGGCAGGGACCGATCCAGAGGAGAATGCGTCCATGACCGCGGCATCAAACTGGCGCTCCGTTTCGTTGATATACATGCGCCCATCTGCATGCATGATGTCGAGCCGCTTGTTATCCTTGATTACAGAAGCAGCCCAAGGAAGGTTTCCGTGCACCACCTCAGTCACGAGCGGATCAATTTCGACTGCCACGGCTCGTGCCTCTGGGCGCAGGCTTAGCAGTTGACTTGGCAGCGAGTACCCCCCGCCACCCACAAAAAGGACGTTCGCATCCGGAGGCAGATCCTGCGCCATGCGGGCCCAGAGCATTTGCGTGTAGCGCAGTACCAATGCGTCTTCTTGCGGTGCTGCGCTATCATGATTGACCCGCTCAGCGGCTTGCGTAATTCGGTCCGAATATAAACGGATCTCGCCATCCCGTTGTTCGATATCAATGCAGGACAAACCGGACTCATATCGGCAGACTGACCCGTTCGTAAGGCCCAATGCGATAATCAACCCAGCAGGTGCGATCACCCCGAGCACGGATTGCGCGCCACCACGCACAAAAGGCACGCACAGCAGAGCCATAGCTCCGCATGCCGCAAAAGTCAGCGCCGAGCCCACGAGTGGTAATGCGACAAATCCTGCAAGAACTGCTCCCACAATGGCACCCAGTGAACCCGCCGCTAGCACGACACCCAGCGATGATCCCTCTCGCCCTGGCCGCGCCTCGACGGCCAGCTTGGCCAAATAGGGAGAAGGAAAGCTGACCAGCACTGACGCGGGAAAGAACGCAACGATAACCGAAAGGACCATCCCACCGGTGTCCCGTGCGCCGAGCCCGTACAGTATCGAAAGGATCGTCGGTGACAGCGCCATTAGTACTGCCGTTGCGATCAGGGCCCGCCGGACGATCTGTGCCGCGACATCTCGCTCACGTTCTGCAATAAGTCCACCGAGTGCGCTACCCAATGAAAACCCCGCCAAAACCGTTGCGATCACAGTAGTCCAAGTTACCAGAGACGTACCAAAAAACGGGGCTAACACGCGGCCCGCCGCAATCTCATAGGTTAGTCCTACTATGGACAGCACCAGAATAAGGCCGACCGTCTCCCAGAACCGCATTACAACCTCCATTTTCGCGAAAACAACCCATTACCTGTTTGGCAAACGAGGCACAATCACTCCTCAATCCTACGGCATAGTGGCGGAGTTGGTCGCGGATCGCCATTGTGCTCTGACAGAAACTGTGGGGCGATAAGAAACCCTACAAAACTGAAAACTGTGGTCGCCCTTCTTGACGCGACCGTCATCCCGCAAACCGGGTCCTTTACCTACTCGGTCCCAGACGGGATGCTTGGCGACTTGTGATGATGATCATGCTCCATGGTCTGCCAGCCTTCTGATGCCTTGTTTCAGCTTGCGCCTTTCAACGACTGGAAGCTCAAGCTCTTTTTCAGTGATGGTCGTGCGCGCCCTCCCGGACCGGATTACGCGCCAGGAATACCTGGACGAACAAGAACACCAGCGCCATGCCGACGATGCCGACCACGACGATGAGCGGG
>NZ_DASYOK010000325.1:0-6521 GCF_036007805.1 Yoonia sp. | reverse complement strand
CTGGGTTCGGGCATGGTGCATCCCAAGGTGCTGCAGGCGGCGGGCGTGGACCCGTCGCAATGGCAGGGCTTCGCCTTCGGCATGGGAATCGACCGGATCGCGATGCTGAAATACGGCATCCCCGACCTGCGGGCGTTCTTTGACAGTGATCTGCGGTGGTTGCGGCACTACGGGTTCAGCGCGCTGGACGTGCCGACGCTGCATGGTGGGTTGAGTAGGTGAATTCTGGCGATATCTTTGAGGCTATCGCTGCGGTGTCGCAACTGGTGATGGCGATTGCAGTATCGATCGGCGTAATCGTCGCGTATCGTCAAATCAAAGCCAACAGAGCAGACCATCTTGAACAGAAAAAATTTGAAATTGCCGATACACTAATTGGTTTGGTATTTGAGTTGGTGGATCGACTAGAGCAAGTGCGTGATCGAGATGATTTTATTGGAATGCCACAAGCCGAACAAATTGCAACTGTGACTGCTCGTCTTGATGCGATCCAAGATACTAACGACATCGTCAAGTCAATCGCTCGACTCAATGTTCGGCAGAGAGCGATAATTCAATCTGACGCAGTGACAGCTGAAATTGAAAAACTGTTTGAGGCTAGAATTGAAATATTTAACGCCTTAACGACCATCAAACACAACTATCCGCAACCATCAAAAGATGATCTGGCAACGGAAAGATTGCGTAATGCAAAAGAACTGATACGTGGTGGTGGCATCCGAAGCGATAATCTCCATATGCGATTGAACGATATCCTCGCCACAATACAAGCAGAGCTCGCACAAAGCCTGCGCCTTGGCCTGTAATAAATCTCCCGCCCGGCTCGCCGGGCCGCGCCCGGACCTCCCCCATGGGGAGGGCGCTTTTGCAGCCTCTAAATTTGCCGCATCGTCAGCAGTCTTTGTGGCGCTCCGCCAAATAGAACCGTCACAGCGCCCACCCCGAGGTCCGGACACTGCCCTTCGGTTGCATTTTGCTGCCGCGCACCGAGGGCTTAGCCCGTTTGAACCTGAGACTATCCACCGGATCATTTCCAAGCCGGTTGACCATGTAATCCGCGTTCCGGCGCGATTGCCTTTTGTGGGTTTCACCCACCCTACCGATTGACCACCCCACCGAATAAACTCTTGCCCGCTTTGGGTGCTCCCCTAACGTTCCGCGTCGAACCAATGTAGGGTGGGTGAAACCCACGCGCGAAAAGGCCACCCAATGACCAACGACACCGAAGACCTACAAGACACATACCCCGGCGCGGGCACGTTCAAATTCGGCGATAGCGCGCAACTCTGCCAGCACCTGATCGCGCTTGTCCGCCAAGGCAAGAAGACCGCCACTTGCGGCGCGCTGGCCGATTTCGAAGGCGAGCCCGAGGCGATGCCCGTCGTCGGCCGCTGCGATATCGCGGCGAATTGGGACGGCACACCCGCACTGGTCATCCGCACGACCAAGGTCGAGGAAATCCGCTATTGCGACGTGACCGAAGAGATGGCCTTGGCCGAAGGCGAGAACGACAGCCTTTTGGGCTGGCGCAAGGATCACAAAGCCTATTTCAAGCGTAACGGCGGGTTTGACCCTGAAATGATGCTGGTCTTTGAACACTTCGAACTGGTCGAGGATCTGGCAGGGCGCGAGCTTTGATCGTGCGCCGGGGCAGGCCCCGGCCTCCAAGGAAGGCCACACAGTAGGCCCGGGTTTTGCCCGATACCTGTGCCGCGCTATGTTAAGAGCATGCAACGGCTCTGGCTCATCATCCTTCTGACCTTCATCATCGGCGGCCACATCGCGATGTGGACCTCGGACATGCCGCGCGATCTTGCGCTGCGGCTGACGCTCATCAACGCGGCAGGCTGGGCGGTGATCCTGATCCCGGCATGGCTGGTGTCCAAATGGGCTGCGGCACATCAGCGTCGCAGCGATCCGCAGTCCCGGACCTGATCCGGGACCTCACCGCTGCGTATCGCCCCCTTTCCCATTGCGGCGTAATCCGCTAATCCCACCCCAACAGATTTAACCCGCAGGACGGACCCATGAAATTCACGCTTTCCTGGCTGAAACACCACCTTGAAACCGACGCCTCTGTTGCGGACATCGCCTATGCGCTGACCGATCTGGGGCTTGAGGTGGAAGGGATCGAAAACCCGATTGATCGGCTGGCGGATTTCACCATCGGCAAGGTGGTTTCGGCGGAAAAGCACCCCGATGCCGACAAACTTCAGGTCTGTCAGGTCGAAACCGCAGACGGCCCGACCCAGATCATCTGTGGCGCACCCAACGCACGCGCAGGCATCACCGTCGTGATCGCCAGCCCCGGCACCCATGTCCCCGGCATCGACACGACCATCGGCGTGGGCAAGATCCGCGGCATCGAAAGCTATGGCATGATGTGTTCCGAGCGCGAGATGGAGCTCTCCGAAGAACATGACGGCATCATCGAACTGCCCTCGGGCGAGGTGGGTCAGCGGTTCACCGATTGGCTGGCCGTCAACAGCCCCGAAAAAGTCGACCCTGTGATCGAGATTGCGATCACGCCAAACCGCCCCGATGCCCTTGGCGTCCGTGGCATCGCCCGCGATCTGGCGGCGCGCGGCATCGGCAAACTGCTTCCCCTATCGGTTGATCCTGTGCCGGCATCCTTCAAAGCAGATCTTGGCGTGAGTATTGCGGAGGATACACTGGATGGCTGCCCCGTCTTCTGTGGCCGCCTGATCAAAGGGGTCAAGAACGGCCCCAGCCCCGATTGGCTGCAGGCGCAACTGCGCGCCATCGGTCTGCGCCCCATCAGCTTCCTTGTCGATGTCACCAACTGGTTCACCTATGACCTGAACCGCCCGCTGCACGTCTTTGACGCCGATAAGGTGCATGGGAACCTGCGCGTCCATCGCGCTGCTGGCGGTGAAACACTGACAGCGCTTGATGACAAGGAATACACCCTGCAGGCAGGCCAGATGGTGATTTCTGACGACAACGGCCCCGAAAGCATCGCGGGGATCATGGGCGGGCTCGCGACAGGCTGCACCGAAGACACCGTGAACGTTTTTGTCGAAAGCGCCTATTGGGATCCCGTCCAGATTGCCTACACAGGTCGTGCGCTCAAAATCAACTCGGACGCGCGGTACCGGTTTGAACGCGGTGTTGACCCTGCGTTCACGCCAGAGGGGCTTGAACACGCGGTGCGGATGATCGTCGATCATGCGGGTGGCGAGGTGTCCGAAGTGATCCAGGCAGGTGCTGTGCCCGATACGTCGCGCGCCTACAAACTTGACGCCAAGCGCGTGATCTCGCTGGTGGGCATGGATATTTCGGAATCCACCCAGCGCTGCACTTTGACCGACCTTGGTTTTGTCATGGATGGCAATATGGCCCATGTGCCCTCCTGGCGTCCCGATGTGCAGGGCGAGGCGGATCTGGTCGAAGAGGTTGCGCGGATTGCGTCCTTGACGAAACTCAAAGGCAAACCTTTGCCGCGCATTGACGCGGGCGTGCCCAAGCCGATCCTGACACCGGGTCAGATGCGCCAGCAGGCGGCACGCCGGACCGCAGCAGCGCTGGGGTACAACGAATGTGTAACCTACAGCTTTATTGATGCCGAGGCAGCCAAGCTCTTTGGCGGTGGCGACGATGCGACCATGCTGGAGAACCCGATCAGTTCCGAGATGTCCCATATGCGGCCTGCGTTGCTGCCCGGGCTTTTGCGTGCCGCAGCGCGCAATCAAGCAAGGGGGTTCATGGACATGGCCCTCTTCGAGGTTGGTGCGGGTTTTCATGGGGGCGAGCCGGGTGAACAGCACATGCTGGTCTCGGGTGTCTTGATCGGGCGGACGGGCCCCAAGGATGTGCATGGCACGTCGCGGTCTGTCGACGTCTTTGATGCCAAGGCCGATGCCGAGGCGATCCTTGCGGCAATCGGCGCGCCTGCGAAGGTACAGATAATGCGCGGGGCTGACGATTGGTGGCACCCCGGACGGCATGGCAAAATCTGCCTTGGACCCAAGAAGGTGCTGGGTATCTTTGGCGAACTGCACCCGCGCGTGCTGCGCGAGATGGATATCAAAGGGCCTGCTGTGGCCTTTACGATCTGGCCCGATGAAGTACCGGTGCCCAAGAACAAGACCGCCACGCGCGCGGCCCTTGTCGCCACGGATTTGCAGGCCGTCGAACGCGACTTTGCCTTTGTCGTGGATGCACAGGTCGAGGCGCTGACGCTGGTCAACGCCGCTGCGGGTGCGGACAAGACCCTGATCACGGATGTACGCGTTTTTGACGAATTCATCGGCGGGTCGCTGGGTGAGGGCAAGAAGTCCCTTGCCGTGACCGTGCGTTTGCAGCCGACCGAAGCGACGTTGAAGGACGCCGATATCGAAGCGGTCAGTGCCAAGATCGTAGAGAAAGTGACGAAAGCCACAGGTGGTGTTTTGCGCGGATGATTCTGCGCCGCGCCCACGGCCTGTAAGGAACAAAAACGAAGGAGCCCCAATATGACCCTCAAGATTTATCTTTCCGGCGAAATCCACACCGACTGGCGCGAGCAGATCATCACCGGTGCAGCGGGGCTTGATGTGGCGTTTGACGGCCCTGTCACCGATCACGATGCATCGGATGATTGCGGTGTGGCGATCATGGGTGCGGAAGACAAAAAGTTCTGGCACGACAACAAGGGTGCAAACCTCAACGCGATCCGCACGCGGCACGGGCTTCAGAATGCCGATATTGTCGTGGTGCGCTTTGGCGAGAAATACAAACAGTGGAACGCAGCCTTTGATGCAGGCTATGCGGCGGCCCTTGGTAAGTCGCTGATCGTGATGCACGGGCCAGAGCACCAGCACCCGCTGAAGGAAGTCGACGCCGCGGCCCTTGCCGTTGTGGAAGAGCCGCAGCAGGTGGTGGATATCCTCGCCTACGTTTTGAACGGGACATTGCCGGGGTAAGGTGGATTTCAATCCACCTTATGGGCGGGGCGGTATGTTCATCGCCTTGTCCACCGCAGGCCGTTCGAAAAACCGCGCGACATAGGCCGGCACGTTTTTGAGATCGTCATAGCCGACGTCATCCTTGGTGCCATAAAACCCCAGCGCATTGACCCATGGTGCAATCGCCATATCCGCGATGGAATAATCGCCCGCGATCCAGTCTTTGCCAGACAGTTCCTTGTCGAGGACGGCCAACAGCCGGATGGCTTCATCGCGGTAGCGCTCGCGCGGGCGCGGGTCTTCGATCTGTGCGCCTGCAAATTTGTAAAAGAACCCCATCTGGCCAAACATCGGCCCGAGGCCACCCATCTGGAACATCAGCCACTGGGTGATCTTGTGCCTGTCTGCTGCAGAGGCACCGATGAACTTGCCGGATTTCTCGGCCAGATAGAGCAGGATTGCACCGCTTTCGAACAGACCAATCGCGCCGTCAGGCCCGTTCGGATCAATGATCGCGGGGATCTTGTTGTTCGGGTTCAGCGACAGAAACGCATCGCTTTTCACGTCCGCGTCGCTGAGTGTGACAAGGTGCGGTTCATAGGCCAACTGCATTTCCTCCAGCGCGATAGAGACTTTGACGCCGTTGGGTGTGGGGAATGAATAAAGCTGGATCACGGACGGGTCCTTGGCGGGCCAGCGTTGCGTGATCGGAAAATCCGCTAAATCGGCCATCTGTGGTGGTCCTTCTATCTCGTTTTACAATGCGCCCAAGCTAGGGGGAAAACCCGCGAACAAAAACCCGTTCCTCTGTTCAAAAATATGGCTAATACTGTGCGCACAGCCGCAGAAGGGAAAAATCCGCGCGCTGAAAAACAAGAAATGGGGACAGAAATGCTTAATGAATTCAAGACGTTTATTGCCAAGGGGAATGTCATGGACATGGCCGTTGGTATCATCATCGGTGCCGCATTTACGGCCATTGTCACGTCGCTGGTCGGCGATTTGATCAACCCTATCATCGGCCTTGTGTCCGGCGGCGTTGATTTCACAAACAATTACGCCGTACTTGCCGGAGAAGTACCTGCAGGCGCATCATTGGACGCCGCACGTGAGGCAGGTGCATCGATCTTTGCCTATGGTGCGTTCATCATGGCGATCATCAATTTTCTGATTATCGCCTTCGTTGTCTTTATGCTGGTGAAAATGGTCAACAGGGTCAAAGACGCAGCGATGAAAGAGGAAGAGGCCGCGCCGGAAGCGCCGAAGGGTCCAACCGCAGAAGAACTGCTGGCCGAGATCCGCGATGCGCTGAAGGCGAACGCCTGATCCTCTCTGCCGCATGAACAAAGGGCCCGCTTTTTCCAAGTGGGCCCTTTTTCGTGTCTAAGCCTTGAGCGCCAATGAAGGCGACAAGACGTCAATCCCCAAGGCCTTACCGACCGCATAATAGGTCAGGTTGCCTGCATGGACGTTCAGACCGTTCAGCAGATGTGGGTCATCTTCGCAGGCCTGACGCCAGCCTTTGTCGGCCAGTGCCAACATGAACGGCATTGTCGCATTCCCAAGTGCGATCGTGGAGGTGCGCGCCACAGCACCCGGCATGTTGGCCACGCA
>NZ_DASYOK010000324.1:0-5702 GCF_036007805.1 Yoonia sp. | reverse complement strand
CCAGCGGGGGATCGCACAGGCACGATTGGTCAGGGGCCTGCGCTGCGGCTCTTGATCCTGGGTGATAGCTCGGCTGCTGGGGTGGGTGTCGCGCGGCAAGAGCAGGCTTTGATGGGCCAGCTGACCGCGCATTTGGCCCCCTCTGTGACCGTGACATATCATCTGCATGCGGTGACTGGCGCCAGGACATCGGATGTATTGGTGTGGCTCGATACGCTGAAAGAAGGCCCATACGATGTTGTTGTCACGGCTTTGGGTGTGAATGACGTGACTAAGGCTGTGTCGCTGGGGCGATGGCGGCGGCAACAAACAGCTTTGTTTGATCGGCTGACGACACAGTTCGGCGCGCGTAAGATCGTGGTCTCCGGCCTGCCACCGATGGGACAATTCCCGCTTTTGCCGCAGCCCCTGCGCTGGGTGCTGGGGCGTCAGGCGGCCCGTTTTGACAGGCATCTACATGCGCTTGTCGCGGCACGGCCTGTCTGTACGATGGCGCGCATTGATCTGGGACTGGATGAAACCAACATGTCCGAAGACGGGTTCCACCCTGGCCCCGAGGTCTATGCGGTTTGGGCGAAAGAGATCGCGCAGATCATCCTTGCAGATCGCGAATTGCTTGACGGGACGCAGGACGCCCCATAACGGAAAGTGAACCAGCGCAAGGGCAAGATGATGATTACCTATTCGGCTTTGACAACGATCACCGGTGAAGACCCGGCCTATGCCTTGGCCGAAGCGATTGAAGGGCTAGAGCCGGAACCGACGGGTGTAGGTGTTTTCGAGATCGAGGACGGATCGGGCCTTTGGGAGGTCGCCGCCTACTTTATGGATCGGCCCGATGCCGGTGCTTTGGCTGTGTTGTCGGCGCTCTACAACGCCAAGCCTTTTAATATCTCGGAAATCCCCGAACAGGATTGGGTTTCAAAAGTGCAGCGGGAACTGTCCCCCGTGCAGGCAGGGCGGTTCTTCGTCTATGGCACGCATGATGCAGACAAGGTGCCCGCCGACAAGATCCCGTTACTGATTGATGCGGCCATGGCCTTTGGCACGGGGCATCATGGTACCACGAAGGGCTGTCTGGAGGCTTTCGACAAGTTGCTGACAGACGGTTTCGCCGGAAAGAACATTCTGGATGTGGGTTGCGGTACAGCGGTGCTGGCGATGGCCGCAGCCAAAGTGCTGCCTGACGCGGTTCTTGCCAGTGATATTGACCCGACGGCCGTTGAAGTGGCGCAAGCCAATGTTGTCAGCAACGGGCTACAGGACCGTGTGAACTGCGTTGTGGCAGCCGGTTTCGGTGCGCCTGTTTTGAAAGACAGCGCGCCCTATGACCTGATCTTCGCGAATATCCTCAAGGCCCCGCTGATCGGTCTGGCGCCGGATATGGGGGCCAATATTGCCGAGGGCGGCTATGCGATTCTGTCGGGGATTCTCAATGAGCAGGCCGACGAGGTAGTCGCCGTATATGCAGAAAACGGGTTCAATCTTGTTGAACGGCGTGTGATTGTTGACTGGACAACGCTAATTTTAGGCAAAGTTTCGTCCAAATAAGGCCATAATGCCTAGATTAATTGAAAATTCACTCGGTTGGTGCGAACGTATCGTTGTTGTTGTATTATGAGTAACCGTCAAACTTAGGAGGATGATTCGGTGCAAGCCCACGTCCCTTTTGATAAAAGACTGAAAAAGATCGTCCGTCGCCATGAGAAAATGGCCAACGGTGTTGTGCGGACAGTCAACTCTGACGGGTTGATCGTTGCCAAGCCACGGCTTTACCGCCCGCGCTTCCCGCTCAAAGGTCTGTTGGCGGTTCTCTTCCTTGGCTTCCTGTTCAAGGGGTTTCTTTTGGCCTATCTGGGCGAAGCAGCCTATGGCGAGCGGGTTGCGGCACTGCAAGGCGGTACCGTACTTGAACAGGCCGGCGCTTGGGTTATGCAGCCCGATCCTGTGACCATGGTTGCAGCCGCGGGTATCGCGACAGTTCTGCCGCAAAACTAATTTGCGATACCAGACAAACGAAAAGGCCGCGTTCACCGGGAACGCGGCCTTTCGATTTTGGTCAGTCGCTTTTGCTTAGCGTGCGTTACGTGTCGCGATTTTTTCGATGTCGCCGTATGTCAGGCCGATATCATCCAGTTCACGGGCTGTCAGCTTTGACAGCGAATTGCGGGTGATGCGGGCATCGTTCCATGCCGCAACGGCGCTGAACATGTTCATAAAGAACGCAGAAATTTTGCCAGCGGATTGGCCAGCGACGGGGCGGGTTGTGTCAAAAGAGGCCATGGCCATATTCCTATTGTCTATGCTGCAACTGCAGCGTTGATCTGATAGGGGGCATCTATGAGGGAAAGCACGGGTTGACTAGTGCCATCTTAGCATGGGTCATATGCGTTTTCATCATGCCTTATTTTTGTGCATATGCTGCCGCAAAGTATTTATTTATAAGGGTTTAACGGAGGCGTTTTTCACCCTCTGAGTGCCGCATTCAAGCGGTGTGACCTTTTCAGCGCATAACAGGGATACACCAAGCCTCTTGGTCCTTGTTCGCGTTTTGTGCTAGCGATGCTCATAGAACAAAAAAAGAGGCGAGCGATGCGTGTTTTGGGGATCGATCCGGGCCTGCGGAATATGGGGTGGGGCATCATCGACGTGGCCGGGTCACGGCTGACACATGTGGCCAACGGGATCTGTCACTCGCAGGTGGGCGATATGGCCGACCGCCTTTTGTCATTGCATCAGCAACTGACCGCGGTGCTGGAACAGTATCAGCCACAGGCGGCGGCAGTCGAACAGACCTTTGTCAACAAGGACGGGGCAGGGACGCTGAAACTGGGTCAAGCCCGCGGTATTGCGATGCTGGTCCCTGCGCAGGCGGGGCTTGTTGTTGGGGAATACGCTCCCAATGCTGTCAAGAAGGCCGTGGTGGGCGTTGGCCATGCCGACAAGGTGCAGGTCGCACATATGGTCAAAGTGCAATTGCCCGGCGTGCAACTGGCCGGACCTGATGCCGCCGATGCGCTTGCCATCGCGATCTGTCATTCGTTTCACGTACAGTCTTCCAGCAGCCTTGCTGCCGCATTGGCAAAGGCTGGCGCATGATTGGCAAGATTGCAGGACGGCTGGACTATCGCAGCACGGATCACGTGCTAATTGATGTGCGCGGCGTGGGGTATATTGTTTATATCTCTGATCGCGTGATGGCGGGGCTGCCTGCCAATGGTGAGGCGGTGGCGCTTTACACGGATTTGTTGGTCCGCGAAGACAACTTGCAGCTATTCGGATTTACTACGCTCGTTGAAAAGGAATGGCACCGTCTATTGATGTCGGTGCAGGGGATCGGGGCCAAGGCCTCAATGGCGATTTTGGGCACTTTGGGGGCCGATGGCGTCAGTCGGGCGATCGCGTTAGGTGACTGGAATGCTCTGGCCAAGGCCAAAGGTGTGGGCCCCAAGACAGCGCAACGGATAACGATCGAATTGAAAGACAAAGCCCCCGGAGTGATGGCGATGGGTGGATCTGTCGCCGAGGCGCTGGGCGATGACGTGATCGAGGTGGATGCGCCCAAAGTCCCGCGTAAGGCGGCAGTATCACGGGGCAATCCGGCAAGTGCAGAGGCGTTGTCGGCGCTTGGGAACCTTGGCTATGCGCCGGGTGAGGCCGCGAGTGCTGTGGCTGAAGCGGCAGGGGCGACGCCGGATGCGGATACATCAACCCTGATCCGTGCTGCCTTGAAATTGCTGGCACCAAAGGGGTAGAGGATGGCGATGGACCAGCCTGACCCAACATTGCGCGCAGCCCCAAGGCCAGAGGATGAGGACCGTGCGTTGCGTCCGCAAACGCTTGACGCATTTATCGGCCAGCAGGCGGCGCGGGCGAACCTGTCAGTTTTCATCGAGAGTGCGCGCAGGCGCGGTGAGGCGATGGATCATACATTGTTCCATGGCCCGCCCGGTTTGGGCAAAACCACGCTCGCCCAGATCATGGCACGTGAATTGGGGGTGAATTTCCGGATGACCTCGGGGCCGGTTCTGGCCAAGGCGGGTGATCTGGCGGCGATCCTGACGAACCTCGAAGCACGGGATGTCTTGTTCATTGATGAAATCCACCGGCTTAATCCGGCGGTGGAAGAGGTGCTTTATCCCGCTTTGGAGGATTTTGAGCTTGATCTGGTAATCGGCGAAGGCCCTGCCGCGCGCACAGTGCGGATCGAATTGCAGCCCTTTACGCTTGTTGGCGCGACCACACGGATGGGGCTTTTGACCACACCGCTGCGTGACCGTTTCGGGATTCCGACACGGTTGGAGTTCTATACCGAAGACGAGTTGCACGAAATCGTAACGCGCGGCGCGCGGTTGATGGGCGCACCTGCAGCCCCTGAAGGCGCGCGCGAGATCGCCCGCCGTGCGCGTGGCACGCCGCGGATTGCAGGGCGGTTGTTACGCCGTGTGGTGGATTTCGCAATTGTTGAAGGCGACGGGACGGTCACCCAAGCCATTGCGGATAGTGCCTTGACCCGTCTTGGCGTGGATCATCTGGGACTTGATAATGCCGACCGCCGCTATCTGCGTCTGATTGCAGAGAGCTACGCAGGCGGACCTGTGGGGGTCGAGACGCTCTCGGCGGCCCTGTCGGAAAGCCGCGATAGTCTGGAAGATGTGATCGAACCCTATCTGCTGCAAAAGGGGCTGATCCAGCGCACGCCAAGGGGCCGGATGCTGGCGCAGCTTGCTTGGACGCATTTGGGGCTCAACGCGCCCAAATCGCAGACGGATTTATTTGGTTGAGAGGGCAGATGCCTCCGGCGGAAGTTTGAATGGACATGGAAAATCAGGCGATAGAGCAGCTTTTTACCCGTGCGGACGGTGCCTATGTGTTTGCCCGTTGGGGGCGGCCGATCGTGCCGGTGGTGTTCGGGGTCGATGATGCCACACTGGCGGTATTCAAAGGCGCGATCGAGGCTGTGGTGACACTGGCGTCGCATCAGATGGCCGAGACGGATATGGAATTGGGTGCGAACCTGATGGTGTTTTTCTGTCAGGATTGGGATGAAATGACCGAGGTGCCGCATCTGGACAAATTGGTGCCTGATCTTGCGCCGTTGGTAGGGCGTTTGAAGCAGGCCGATGCCAATCAATACCGGATTTTCCGGTTCGATGAGGCGGGCGCGATACGGGCGGCCTTTGTGTTCTTGCGCATGGATGATCATCTGGCAGCGGTGCCTGCGGATACGCTGGCGCTGAGCCAGGCAGTGCAGACGATACTGTTGTGGTCGGATACGGCCTTTGACGAGGTACCGCCTTTGGCGATGATTGGGGATAAGGCGATGTTGCGGCCTGAAATCGCGGATGTGATCCGTGCGGCCTATGATCCGGTCATGCCATCCATGGCGCGCGATGCCAGCCATGCTTTGCGGATCGCGGCACGGGTTCAGCGCCCGTCATGACGCATCAATTTCCCATCCGCGTCTATTATGAAGACACCGATCTGGCGGGCATTGTCTATTATGCAAATTACCTGAAATTCATTGAGCGTGCGCGTAGTGAATGGGTGCGCGAGCTGGGTGTCGATCAGGTACAGATGAAAGCGGACGGGCTGGTGTTCGCTGTCCGCCGCGTCGAGGCCGATTATCTGCTGCCAGCGAAATATGATGATGAACTTGTGGTGCATACGACGATGGAGCCGGGATCAGGTGCGCGTCTGGT
>NZ_DASYOK010000323.1:0-2871 GCF_036007805.1 Yoonia sp. | reverse complement strand
CAATGCTCGGGCGCCGCCGCAATCAGCCCCGCAAAGGCCGTCTGGTCATCGGTACCGAGGCGCTTTTCGACGGCGACTTTGCCCGCCCATCGGCCCTGGGCCGCCCCTGAGGCATCAATCACTTCCTCGCCCTCAAAATAGATCGCCCCGATGGATTTGACGCGGTGGGCTGCCAAGACGACCACCAGGTGCAGGTCTTTGTCCTTCGCTCCTGTGGAATGCAGGAACACAATCACACCGCCCTTGCGCGTGCGGCCGTAAATCATTTCGCGGGGCATCACCGGCTCGCGCACCGTCACCGTACGGGCCTTCATTTCCATCTGGCCCAGGCTTGGCGTGGGCATCAGCGCCTGTGCGGCAGCTGATAAGAGCATCGAGGCCCCGAACTGGGCGGCAAAGCCAACCAGCCCCGTCGCCGCAAATGCCGCCGCGACACCGCCCGCCGCAATGGCAGCGCCCCCGAGGGCGACAGCACCAAGAACCACTGGTGGCATTATCTACGTCCTCCACGCGAGACGACAAACAGAGAGCGGCAGGCGCACCAGACCGTCAGGTGCCACAAAAGCGGCCTTGGCGCCGATGACGACGCCAAAGGCCTCGGGATCCCCGCCCAAAACAATATCACCACGCTGTGCGAGCCGCACATCATAAAGCGGGTCGCCCAATAAAGCGCGCGCGCCTTCTTCAAGGCTTGTCCAGCCAAGGCGGCGCAGCACACGCCCGCAGCCGATCGGTGTGCGATACCGCCCGCGCCAAAGTGCGGCATGATCCGGGCCATCTGTCAGATCGCGATACAGATCAAAGGCCCAGGTGGCGCAATCATGCTGGCCCCAGACAAAGGGCTGGATCTGCGCGCGTGCTATAGCTGCGGCGAGGATCTGCTCCCAATGGGGGACGCGGGTGGCAACGCGCGTGGCAACAGTAATCGGTTGCTCCATCATCCCCGTCCCCAGGTGATCTCTTGGTCCTGGATGGCCGTGACATGCTCAAAGCCACGATCGCCCGGGTGCAGGACCTGTTGGCTTTCATGGGTGTAGCGCCAGTTCCGCGGCACGCTCAGATCAATGAGCCGGCTTTCATAGCTGATCATGATCCGGCAGCTCTGCCCGTCCTCTTGCAGTTCTGGCACATCAAGACGACCCGTAAACGCCTGCACAGGATCGGCGATCACTCTGCGGTCCTCTGTGAGTAGCGCCAACCAGATGCGCCCCGCCTGACCCTGGCGTGCTTCGTCAATGGCAAGCCCCACCAGATCCAGTGGCACGCCCGAGAGCGAGACCGTCGTGCCGGAGGCCACAACATCGGAGGTTTCTTCCAGCGCGCCAAGGCCAAGAAGAACGCCGACGCCGGTCCAGGTCTTGCCATCCCAGTCAATCGGCCCCGGACCCGTCCAGATCCGTACCATGCCCGACGGGAATTCCCCCTCAAAAAAGATCGCAGGCTGCAGATCAGCGCGGTCGAGCGCTGCGGCAACAGAAGGTGTCATATCGCGGCTCATAGCGCCTCGCGGGCTGACAGGGTGAAGCGGTGGCGGGCCGCACGTTCAATGCGCGTTGGCACCGCGCCTGTCGGGCGCAGCAGCACCTGCGGTCTGTTCACCTCCAAAGGTGTATTGGCGGGCAGTGCGCTGCGAATGGCCGGAAAGAGCGTCAGCGTCGCCAGGCCATTGATGTCCGCTGTGACATCAAAGGCGATCTGGTGCAGGCGCGTGTCGCGCGCCGTGCCGATGGAGAGAAAGTCACCTGAGGCAACGGCAGGCAGGCCAGAAGGCCAGCCTTGCGTTTGGACGACATTGCCGCCGGTAATGGGTGCCGCCAGTGAGACCGGTTGCGCAAGGGTCTTGGGTTCAATGGAGGGATCGGCAAACAGCAGAAGCCCCCGGCCAGAGCCAAGCGCCGTGAGGGCTGCAGAGACTGACCGCGCCAGCGGTCCGGATTGCGCGGCAAATTCGATATCATATTCCCACCATTCTCCGCCCCAGTCCTGCACCTCCGTCGTCCCGGTAAAGGGCGACTGCGTCTGGCTGGTGGCGGTCACCAACCGCCGCTCAATGCCGGCAACCCACGTACGCGGCAGTTCCACGATCACGCTCATGCCATGCGTCCCCGCCGCATGGCATTGCCGACGGCTGCCACCGCAATGCGCTCAAATTCAGGCTGTGCACCGCGCATCACCGCCGCGATCTGCTCGGCAACGCCCATTTGCGCACCGCGCGCATCCACATTGAGATTTATGGCCACAGGAAGAGCGCCACCTCCGCCACGCGCGACTTCTGCGCGCGACAAAACACGCTCGCCCCGTTGCAGGATGGTGGGCACTTCATCAGGCCGCAATCCGGCCCAGGAGCCAGCCGCCCCCACGGTGCCCCCGCCATGCATCCGCGGTGCACCCGCAAACACCGCTGCGGGCACGGCGCGTGTATGACCGGAGATCCCAACCATGCCGCCGGCATGGGAGACGGCGGCCGTCACTGCACCGGCACCGGCAGCGCTGCCGCCAAAGACACCCCCAAGCGCATTGGCAATGGGTCCCAGCACCGCATTCTTGAATGCCAAGACGGCCAAATCCGCCAGGATCGAGCGCACCAGCCCCTTGAAGTCGAGCTTGCCGGTTTCCACAAAGCTGCGGAAGGCGGTTTCGGCGCCAGAGAAGGCACTGGTCAGCGTTTCGCCAAGGCTTTTGCCCCAGTTCAAGGCATCCGTGGCATAGGACTGCAACGCCGCGGACACAGCGCGCCAGCCAGTGATGATTTGGTCAGCGGCGCCACCAGCTCCACCGCCACCGCCGCCACCCGTAACGGCATCTCCGGCTTGGGCCATTGCGCCTGCCAGGCGGTCCGCGGAAGCCGTCGCGTCATCAAGAGCGGCTGCG
>NZ_DASYOK010000322.1:0-4564 GCF_036007805.1 Yoonia sp. | reverse complement strand
CTGGCAGTCAACCCCGGCACCAGCATGGGGCTTTCCAACAGCGCGGGCAGCACCGGCATGAACGCGGGCATGAATGGTGTGTCCAGCGCGGCAGGCATGGTCTCGGGCGGGGCGCAGACTGCGATGCAGGGCCAGCAAGGGATGATTAACGGCCTGACTACGCAGTTTAATCAGCAGATGCAGGGGTATAATGCTAAAAATGCCTTCCTTGGCGACATTGCAGGCGCGGCGGGTTCGGTTGCAGGTTTCGCCATGATGTCCTCCGAAGAATACAAGACCGCCAAGCGCAAGCCTATGTCTGTCCTTGATGCGGTGCGCGACATGCCGGTTGAGGAATGGGAATACAAAAAGGGCATGGGCGACGGTGGCGGCAAGAAGCACATCGGACCCTATGCCGAGGACTTCCAGAAGGCGACCGGGCTGGGCAACGGCAAGGAGATCAGCATCATCGACGCTATCGGCGTCACGATGGGGGCGGTTCAAGAGCTTGCAGGCAAGGTTGACAAAATGGCAGCGCCCAAGCGCGCCGCAGCAGCGTAAGGAGGCCAGTCATGGCAATCGGTAGCTTCGTAAACGGCGTGTTTAACGGGATGCAGGCCCGCGACACGATGGACAACAACAAGCGCCTTCGGAAGATGGACGACACGCGGTTCGAGCGCGAGGGGGAAACCCACGGCTGGAAGAAGGAATCGCACGAGATGGCGATGGAGCGGGCGCGCAAGGCAGCGGCGCGGAGCGGGAGGCCCAAGACGCCCTCCAGATCGGATGATTTTGGCACGTTTATGGGCGGAATGGATAACGGTTCCGGTGGTGGCGGTTATCAAGGCGAGTATGTTCCAGCGCCCGCCAATCGTGGAATGTCTGCGTTTGGACAGCTCGGAGGCGGCGCACCGCTTTCCTATGGCAATAGCGCCCCGCGCGAAATGTCCTCACTTCCTGCCGCGCAGCCCCAACAGGTCACGCAGGCGATGGAGTTTGACTTCATCCCCGGTCAAGGCTTGGTCCCAAGAGGTGTGGCATGAGCATTCGTGTAAACCTGCCTGACGGCTCAGTGGCAAATTTCCCTGACGGGATGGACCCGCAAGCGGTGCAGGCCGAGATTGAACGCTACATGGCGCAGTCGCAGCAAATGTCGCAAGCGCAGCAGCAGCCCGCACAACGCCGCGTCATGACGCCGGGCCAGAACATTGCGCGCGATGTAGGCAGGCTGCGCGATACCATTGGCCGTGGTGACGGAGAGTTTCAGGAGAATTTTGACTATCAGCAGGGGCAGACCGCGCCGCAAGCCGCGCGAGAGCGGCCAGCAGGCGACACGCGGCAGCGCAGGCAAGGGCGACCGGCAGTAGCCGAACCGCAGCCAGAGCCGCAGGGCTACCGCCAGCCGACAATGGCCGCGAGCGAGATTAACAACCCGGCCATGCGTAGCGCCGTGCAAAACCAAGATTCAGTCGCGGAGGATTCTTACACGGATCGCGGCCCATCGCAGCGACCGTCAAAAGGTCAGGAAGCGCCCGAAAATCGACAAATGCCCATGAATGCGATGGAGCAGCAGGCACAGCAGGAAGCGCAGCGCCGTGGCCCTGATCGCCGTAATGCCGATGTGCAAATTCGGGACACCAATCGAGAAACCCTAATCCAGCGCGCACTGCGCGACGCCCGCACAACATCCGCCGCCATTGTCGGCGGCATGTCTGAGGAGCCAAACCCAGATCGCCAGTTTTTTCAAAGCGGCGGCCTTGCTGGCGATATTGGGGAAGTGGCAAGGCGAACGCCTGCAATTATTGGTGGGGTAGCAAGGTCGGCAGCAGACTTGGCTAACACCGTCGTAAACCCCTATGTGAAATACGCGACCGGGTATGAGTTCCCTACTTCTGAAAGCCGCCGCGAAAATGCGGAAGCTCCACCCCCGGCGGCGGAGCAGGCGTCAGCCCAAAACGCCACCCCGCCAGAAGCGCAAAATGCCGCCGCCGCAGCGGGCCAGCCCGCCGGTGAGCTTCCATCCGTCCAGAACCCGAACGCAGGGCAGCGAACAGACGTATCCATGCCGCGCGGTCTTTCAATTCAGGACGCGCGAGAGCAGGGCCGGGGCGAAAACGCCATGACGTTCAATATGGCTGATGGAACTTCGCAGACTGTTCCAGTGGGCAAGCCCGGAAAGGCGTCGCCACAAGCCCTGAAAAACGGCACCAAAACCGGCATGGACTACATCCTAGAGCAAGGTGAGCAATACGTTCTCCAGCGCCTCAAGCGGGGCGACATTGCTGGCGCGATGGAGTTCCGCAATTTCATGCGCAACGAGCAAAATCAACGCGGTCTGGAAAACTACAACCGTGCAGTCGTATCGACCACCTTGAGAGACACGGAATCGTTTGCTAAATCCACCGCGGGGATGGTTCGCTATCTTGACCCTGACGGCGATTGGGAAGTTGAAACCAAGGGCACGCAACTTCTGTTTTCCGATGATGGTCAGGTTACAGGCGCAGAGGTGGCGTTGAAGAACAAGCGCACCGGCGAAACCTTGGTCAACGAGTATCAGGGCATGAAAGAGGTTCTTGATGGGCTGGGCGACTTTGCATCGCCAACAGCCGGGATCGAGCGGCAGCGGCAGCGCGTAGAGCAGGCGCAGGCGCAAAAGATTGAGAACGCCAATAGCTTTTCCACAGCCTATGATGAAGCGGTCAAAATGATGTTCCCTGACGGTTTTGTTGACGGACGCTCAATGCAGCCGTTTACGCCAGAGCAAAGGCAGCAGGCCGATACGGCGGTGCGGGAATACATCGCATCGTCGCGCCCTGACCTGCCGCAACCGCCGCCGAGGCAAGCGCCAGTTGCGCCGCCACCGGCAGCAGCCAGCGGCGTAGGATCGTCTATCCGGTCCTTCTTTGGTGGCACTGGTGGAGACAAGCCCATCCCGACAATGGCGGGCATGTGACACAACATTTTGTGTCTATCGTTTCCCAATAGCCTAAATGTGGTATAAGGGGGCCAGCGCGACAGCGCCGGTCCCTTTTGCATTGAGGCTTCCCCATGAATGATATGCCCGTCTTTGGCCCCGATCAGGTCAGCACGAAAACCGCGCTTGAAGATATTGCCATTGAGACGGGCACGCCTATCGAGGTCTTGTTTGCTGCCGGAGAGCAAGCCGGAGCGAAGTCGCCTGACGAGTTTCTGAACATCGCTCGGCAGCGCGGGCAGGCTCTTGGCCCCCGGTTCAAGGCCGGTGAAGATCCGACCGCGATCGTCTCGGAGGTGTTCGGACCCGAAGCGCAGCGCAGCTTTGGCGACTATGCGACCGAGATCCGGGCGCAACTCTATGGCACGCCCACGGTCCAGCAGCGCAATCAGGCCGAGATTGACAACGAAAGCCTGATCGACACCGCCAAGCGGCGCGGCCAGCAGTTCGTGCGCGGGGCAACCGAGCCATTTGCAGCCCTGCCAGAAGCCAAGGCAATCGCACAGGCGCAGACGGATAACGAGGCAACTCCTGCCGCCGATCTGGAAGGCTTTGATCGCGGCCAGCAAATGCGCGACAGCGTAGAGGGCACGTTCGGCGCACCCAACCCGGAGGATCGTTCTTTTTGGGCGATGGTGGCTGAGGGTGCGGGCAACCTTGTGGGCATGGGCGGCGCGGCACTGGCCGCCGGTGTAGCAGGCACCGTTGTTGCCGGTCCCGTTGGCGGCACAGTGGCGGGCTTGACCACTGGTGCCGGTATCGGTTCGGCTATGAACGCCAGCCAACTTTACCGAGAGGCCCGCGAAATGGGGGCCGAAGAGGGCGTGGCCGAGCAAGCCGCGCGCTGGGGGGCCGCGATTGGTGCATCCGAAATTGTGCCCATTGCCCGCGCCTTCAAAGTTTTGCCGCAGAGCGTGCGAAGCAAAATCGGCAACGGCATGATGAAGCGGTTTGTCGATATTGCGCAGTCTGCCGGTGAAGAGGCAGCACAGGAATACCTTGCGACCGTGGCAAACAACATGGTTGCACAGCAGCTTTACGATCCCGACCGTGGCTGGACCGAGGACGCAACCGAAGCGGCGCTCGTTGGTGCCGTTCTTGGCGGGGGCGCTGGCGCAATCGGTGCAGGTGCCGACGCCTATGCCAATCGCCAGCCCCAGCCACTACCAGACGCCGGATCAGACCAAGGTGCCGTTCCTCCCGGCGCTGACCCTGCATCCGGCCCGGTTCCCCCTGTTGCGCCTCCCACGGCACCGCAGGGGGGGCCGACCCCTACCGCAGACGTGTTGCGTCCGCAGCAAGGCCCTGCGTCCGTTGTGGGCGTCATGCGCGTGCAAGCCCCCGGTGGCGACAAAACCCGCGTGACTGTTACTGGCGGCGAAGTTCTTGAAATTCCCGGCGTCGCATCGCAGGCGCAGGTTGACGAGGCCGTGCGGCAATACAACGAAGCGCAGCGCCCCGCCGCGCCGTCGCCACTGACCGATGCGCTTGCCGGTGCGCCACAGCCTGCCCTTGGCGGATTCCAGCAGGGCCAGCCGGTCCAGATGCAATTCGTTGACCCGGAGACGGGCGAAATCAGTGATCCGACCCCCATGACATTCGTAGGCGAGG
>NZ_DASYOK010000321.1:0-7164 GCF_036007805.1 Yoonia sp. | reverse complement strand
ATTGCTGCGATAACCAAAATTGGCCCTTTCAGTGCTTTGATTGAAGATAGGCACGCTATGACGCGATGTGTAGGGATTGATTTTGCCCGATGCTCCCCCTAATCCGGTCCAATGCCCCGTTACGCCCTTCTTGTTGAATATCACGGCGCACCCTTCGCAGGGTGGCAGCGGCAGAATGACCAGCCTTCCGTTCAGGGCGCGATTGAAGCAGCTTTGGCCCAGTTGGAGCCGCGTGCGCACACGATTGCCGCCGCCGGGCGTACTGATGCAGGGGTCCATGCCACAGGGCAGGTGGCGCATTGTGATCTGGAAAAGGACTGGGACCCGTTCCGCTTGTCAGAGGCGTTGAATTTCCACCTTAAGCCTGCGCCTGTCGCGATTGTGGCCTGTGCTCAGGTTGCCGATGATTGGCATGCGCGGTTTGACGCAGTGGAACGGCGGTATCTCTTTCGCCTGATGTCGCGGCGCGCGCCACTGACGTTTGAGGCGGGGCAGATGTGGCGGGTCAACCATCCGCTTGATGCAGCGGCGATGCAGGCGGGGGCGGATCAGTTGCTGGGACAACATGATTTTACGACCTTCCGGTCCTCGATCTGTCAGGCGAAAAGTCCGGTAAAGACCTTGGATGAATTGCGGATCGAGGTGTTGCCGCATGATCATGGCACCGAATACCGGTTCCATGTGCGGGCACGGTCGTTCCTGCACAATCAGGTGCGCAGCTTTGTCGGCACGCTGGAACGCGTCGGTGCAGGCGCGTGGACGCCGGAAGATGTAGGGGCGGCGTTGGCGGCGAAAGATCGTGCAGCCTGTGGTCCGGTTTGCCCCCCGCAGGGATTATATCTGGCGGGTGTGACCTACCCCGAGAACCCGTTTTCCTAAGGCGGGCCCACAAGACGTTACTCGACGTTGGCAGAAAATACCCTATCATCAACGCGTGATTGGAAACTTGCGTCTGACACCGTTAGACCGCCAAAGACGACGAGAAAGAACAGCCGATCCGACGTGGGAGGCGCGGTAAAGATATGTTGAAACGTTCCTGCGCCATCGCGCTTTTTTGCGCCACCAGTGTATCCGCGCAAGACGTCCGTTTGGTGACTGATTCAGCCGAAACCGCATTGAAAAACGCATCACTTCTGGTTGCACTGGAAGCAGGATCGGCGCCGCAGGACTATATCGCCGCCGCCCGTGCAGACTATCGCCGCCTGCTGACGGCGCTTTATGGATCGGGGTATTACGGTGGAACAATCTCGATCACTGTGGACGGACGCGAGGCTGCAAATATCGCGCCGCTGGATGCGCCGCGCGCAATCAATCAGGTTGTTATCACGGTTGATCCCGGTGACCGGTTCACATTTGGCGATGTGCAGATTGCCCCGCTGCCGCCCGGGACAACGCTGCTTGACGATCTTGGCCCACGCCGCACAGCAGAATCGGCTGTGATCGGGGACGTGGTGCGAAACGGGATCAGCAGCTGGCGCGATCTGGGCTATGCCAAAGCGCGTGTTGTGGATCAGCGGATCATCGCGCGCCATGCTGATGCCAAACTGGATGTTGATGTTGCCCTTGATACCGGTCCGCGTTTGCGGTTCGGGCCGCTTTCGGTGTCGGGCAACCGCAATGTCAGCGATGATCGTGTCCGCGAAATAGCGGGTTTGCCCGAAGGTGAGGTGTTTTCGCCGCAAGAAATGGACGCCGCCGCGCGCCGTTTGCGGCGGACCGGTACTTTTGCCAGTGTGGCGCTTTCCGAAGCGGACCAGATTGGCCCGAATGATACCCTGCCGATCAATGCGCAAGTGTCCGAGGCCAATCCGCGCAGGATCGGTTTCGGCATCGAGCTATCGTCGATTGATGGTGTCACGCTGTCCGCGTTCTGGCTGCACCGGAATTTGCTGGGTGGCGCGGAACGTATCCGCATGGATGCACAGGTCTCGGGCATCAGCGGTGAAACCGGCGGTATTGATTATAGTCTGGGCGGCACGTTCACCCGTCCTGCAACTTTTGGTCCTGACACGGACTATTTTCTGAGTGGCGAAATCTCACGGCAGGATGAACCGGAGTTCCTCATTGACAAGATCAGCCTTGAAACCGGCTTTTCACGTATCCTGAGCGATGATCTGACGGTGCGCGCAGGTGTTGGCGTGTTGCGGGCGCGCGAAGAAACCGAACTAGAGACGCGCGAATATACGTTGTTCACCCTGCCTTTGGATGCGACACTCGACCGCCGCGATGAGCCGTCGAATGCGTCAAATGGCTATTACCTAGACCTCGGTGCCACGCCTTTCATTAGCACCGACGGGGAAATCAAAGGTGCGCGGCTTTATGGTGATGCGCGCGGCTACGTTTCTTTGGGCGAAGAAGAAAAGCTGACATTGGCCGGACGTGTCCAATTGGGGAGCGTTCTTGGTGCTGACCTTACCGAGGCGCCCGCAGATTTTCTGTTCTATTCGGGCGGCGGCGGTACGGTCCGCGGGCAGCCTTATCAATCGCTGGGTATTGAAACGGCGCTGCCTCTTGGCGCGGTGCCGGGCCTTGAGGCGGTGACATCGGGTGGTGCATCCTTCCTTGGGGCCCAGCTTGAGGCGCGTTATGCGATCCGCGAAAACATTTCGCTGGTAGGATTTTACGATTTTGGTCAGGTGGGTGCTCAAGCCTCGCCCCTCGAAGATGCCGAATGGCATGCGGGCGCAGGGGTTGGTCTGCGCTACAATACGGGGATCGGGCCGATCCGTCTTGATCTGGGTACACAGGCCAGCGGTGATAATGCAGGCCAGGATTTGCAGGTTTACATCGGTATCGGACAGGCGTTTTGAAACGGTTCTTAAGCATATGTGCGCTCTGCGCCGCCCCTTTCACCGCGTCAGCACAAGAGGATGACGGCGAGGGCTATCTTGTTGGTTTGATAGAGGAAAACCTGTCAGGTGTAAGCCGTGAGGTGAACATTCAGGGGTTCGAGGGCGCGCTGAGTTCTCAGGCATCCATTGACGTGCTGACGATTGCGGATGCCGATGGTGTCTGGCTGACGCTGGAAGACATCGTGCTGAACTGGAGACGAACAGCCCTGCTGCGGGGTGTCATCGACGTGCGCGAATTAAGTGCTGCGCGCATAATCGTATCACGCCCGCCGTTGTCGGAAGACACAGGCCCCGCGCCCGAGGCGCAGCCGTTTTCTTTGCCGGAATTGCCCGTCAGCGTGTCCCTCGATCAGCTGCGCATCGACAGCGTCGAGCTGGGTGCGGCATTTCTGGGCGAAGAGGTCACGGTGTCGCTGAACGGGTCTGCGCAGCTGGCTGATGGCGAAGGGACTGTAATACTCAACGCCGAGCGTTTGGGTGATAAGTCCGGTATCTTCGAGATTAACGGCAGTTTTGTGAACGAAACCCGCCTGCTCGATCTGTTCCTGAATCTTGATGAGGGGCCAGATGGCATTGTGGCGCGGTTGATTGATCTGCCCGGCAGGCCTGCTGTCAAACTGGAGGTTGCGGGTGCAGCGCCGCTGGATGACTACGCGGCGACACTGGCGATTGCGACGGATGGACAGGACCGCTTGAACGGGAACTTCGCGCTGACCGGCGCGGGGGACGCGCGGCAGATTTCGCTTGATATAGGTGGTGATATCAGCCCGCTGTTTGTGCCGGAATACCAAGGGTTCTTTGGCAATGACGCCAGCCTTTCGGCGCAGGTGTTCCAGGCGGCAGACGGGCGCATTGATGTGCAGGAACTCGCGCTGGATGCAGGGCGCGTTGCATTGAATGGTGCGGTGCAAATCGGCAGTGGGGGCTGGCCTGAAGTGATTGATCTGACCGGTGGTATCACCGCTTTGGGCAATGATCCGGTTCTGTTGCCGTTGAGTGGCCCACGTACCTTTGTGGATGGCATGGATCTGGCGATCAGCTATGACGCTGCGGTCGCGGACACGTGGCGTGCTGATATCAGTGTTGCGGGTCTGGAACGCCCCGGTCTTGCGATTGAGACCTTGCGCCTGCAGGGCGGGGGTTTGTTACGCTCTGGCGAAGGGATACAACAGGGGCTTTTCACCGCTGATCTTGCCTATGGCGCGACAGGCCTGCAACTGGATGATGCCGGTGCGGCGCAGGCCTTTGGAGACGAGATTGGCGGCGAATTCAGCGCGTCGCGCGTTGAAGGCGCGCCAATCGAAATCACGCGGATCACCCTGAGCGGTGCTGGGCTGGACGCGCAGGCGCAGGCGACGATCGAGGGCGCCGATGTTGGTTTCCGCACCAACGCCACAATGAATGTCGGTATCGCAGGGTTGGGGCGGTTTTCTACGCTTGCGGGGCGCGAGATCGGGGGCGGGGCCGAATTGGCCGTGCTGGCAAATATGACGCCGCTGGATGGTCTGTTCAATTTCGTTCTGTCAGGTGAAACCAATGATCTGTCTGTAGACATTCCCGAGGCGGACCGCATTTTGGCCGGCACGGGGACCTTTGCTGCGACAGCAGTGCGCGACACAGATGGTACGCGGCTTGAGGGCCTGCGGGTGAATACCGATGCAGCCAGCATCCGTGCCAATGCCGCATTGACCAGCGACGGTGCGGATGCGCGGATCAATGCCAGTCTGCGCGATGTGGCCCTGGTTGTGCCAGCGCTGTCAGGACCGGCCGCCGTGGCGGGTGACGTCACACAGCGCGCGGATGGCACGATTGAATTTGCCCTGAGTGGCACCGGCCCTGCGGCGACATTTGACACCAGCGGCACCGTCAATCCTGCCGAGACGGGGCAGACGTTGAACGCGGCGATTGCGGCCGAGATCAGCGATCTGACGCGCTATGCCGGATTGGCTGGGCGGCCCTTGGCCGGGGCTTTGTCGGTTGAGGGGAGCGGTGTTCTTCTTGCAGATGGACAGCGGTTTGACATTGATCTGCGCGCACAGACACGCGATCTGGTTACAGGTGTCGCGCGGGTTGACCCCTTGCTGGAAGGTGAAGGCAGTCTTACAGCGGCACTTTCGCATGTAGGTGACGGACGGTTCGGGATTGGCGATCTGCTGGTCCGGACACCGGCGATGTCACTGCGCGGTGATGCAGATGTGTCGCTGACGGGCGCCAACACCGCGGACCTTGCGTTCCGGATCAATGATGCCGCCTTGCTTGATCCCAGCCTGAGCGGGCCGGTTACCGTGGACCTGACTGCTGTGCCTGCGCCTATGGATGCAACCGATGTGACGCTGCGCGCTTTGGGGCCGGGGACGGATGTGGGGCTGACCGCAACAGTGGCATCCCCCGAAAATGCGCGCGAAGTGAACGGTAATCTGGACCTGCAGGTGGCGAACCTTGCGGCCTTTGCCACGCTGATCGGCCAACCGGTGGCGGGCAGCGTTGATCTGACAGCATCAGGGAACCTGCTGCCGGATCTCAGCCGCTTTGATACCCAAGTGAACCTGCGCAGCGAAGACCTGCGTATTGGCAACCCGACGGCGGATGCGCTTTTGGCAGGGACGGGGCGGATTAATGCGACGGTGTCATTCGCGGATGAGGTTCTGGCGGTGCGGACGTTAGAGGTGTCCACCCGTGAACTGTCGGTCGTTGGCGCGCTCAACGGGGCGGCTGGTTTTGGTCAGGGCCGGTTCAATGCAAGTTTGCGGGACGTGGGCATTCTGACTGACCAGATCAGCGGACCGATCCGTGCGCGCGGCTCGGCCTCTTTGGATGAAAACGGCACATGGGGCATTGATGCCACGGGCACCGGCCCGGGCGGGTTGAATGCACAGATTGTGGGGGATGTAAGCCAAACCGGTACGCTTGCGATTGACGTCGATGGCAGCGCGCCTTTGGCCTTGGCAAATACGGCGATTGATCCGCGGCGGCTGAGCGGACTTGCGAATTTCGATCTGAGCGTGAACGGGCCACCCGCACTAGCGTCTTTGGGGGGGCAGATCACCTTTTCGGACGGGCGTTTGGCCGCCCCGAACCTGGGTGAGGCGCTGACGGATATTGCGGGTGGTATCCGCATGGCGAATGGCAGCGCGCAGATTGATTTGCGGACCCGTGTCGAAAGTGGCGGGAGCATCGCGATCAGCGGACCTGTGGCGCTGACGGGGCTTAATCAGGCAGACATTACGGTCGCGTTGAACGATGTGGTTTTGCAGGACCCCGAGCTTTATTCGTCGCGTGTCGCGGGCGCAATTAACCTCAACGGCCCGCTACGCGGTGGCGCGCGGATTTCGGGGCGATTGCAGCTTGGCGAGACAAATGTGCAGGTGCCGTCGTCGTCGATCAGTTCACTGGGCGATTTGCCCGACGTCCGGCATGTCGATGCCTCTGCCGCAGTCCGGCGCACGTTGCAGCGGGCGGGTGTGGTCAATGGCAATGGTTCACAGAATACCGGTTCGGGCAGCAGTGGTCCGGCGTTTCCGCTGGATATCGTCATCAATGCACCGTCGCGTATCTTTATCCGCGGCCGTGGCCTTGATGCGGAATTGGGCGGGAGCCTGACAATCGGCGGCACCAGCAATGATGTGATCCCTGTGGGCCGGTTCGAGCTGATCCGCGGGCGGATCGACATCTTGCAACAGCGCTTTGAACTCGATGAGGGGACGGCTACGCTTCAGGGCGATTTTGCCCCGTTCCTGCGCCTTGTAGCGACCACGGAAACAGATACCGGCACAGTGATCAGCATCGTTGTTGAGGGACCCGCTGGTGCGCCCGAGGTCAGTTTCCTGTCGGTGCCGGAATTGCCGCAGGACGAGGTGTTGTCACAACTGATTTTCGGACGCGATCTGGAAAGCATCAGCCCGTTCCAGGCTGTGCAACTAGCCTCGGCCATCAGTACTTTGGCAGGGCGCGGGGGCGGTGCGCTTGACAGTTTCCGCCAGCGGGTCGGGCTTGATGATTTTGACGTGACCACCGACGATGAGGGCAATGCTGCGGTGCGGGCGGGGGCCTATGTGTCGGAAAAAGTCTATACCGATGTGACGGTCACCAGCACGGGCGAAACAGAGATCAACCTGAACCTTGATGTCACCTCTGAGGTCACCGCCAAAGGCAGCGTGAATCAGGCGGGTGATACCAGCATCGGGCTGTTTTACGAGCGCGACTACTAGGGGCAAGAGCGAACAATTTTCTACGAAAATTGTTCGGACAAAAGATTCTTAGCTAAAAATCTTTGCTACGCCTCTGCGACAAGGACTTGTTGAGCGGCATGAAA
>NZ_DASYOK010000320.1:0-7880 GCF_036007805.1 Yoonia sp. | reverse complement strand
CCGCCACAGGCACCGCAATGCAGCGCGCTGGCATGCGGGTTGTTCACAACATTCGCGCCATGCCCAAAGAGCAAGACAAGCGGCGCAAAGTTGCCTGTCAGGGACATCGCGCCAAGGATCGCTGTGGCTGCCCCGATCCTGTCTTCCAGACCAAAGCTTTCATCCAGCACCGGCACATGGCTGTCAGGCCCCTTGGCCGCGTCCATACCCAGCGCATCCCGCAGCAATTTGCCGACATAGATCGGGCCGGAGGCCTCGACAAATGCAAAGGACGATACCGCCGCCAGCTTGAACCGCCCCCATGCGCGTTTGGCGCGGGCGCTGAACCGCGCGATTTGATCCGCCGTTGCATCCGCGCTGGCGTGGCTGGTCACACCGTGGTTGAGCAGCACCGGAAGGCGCTGTTCGGCCACATCAGAGGCAAAGCTCTGGTGCGATGCGGTCAGTCCAAAGAAACCCGCAAACCCCAGCGTCTGAATTGCGGGATCAACGCTCTCCAGCGCCCGCCGGAAGACCTCGGAGCGCACATCAATGCAGAATGCGGCCTGTAGCACGGGCCGGCCTTCGGCCGTTGGCACAGGCGCGCTGGCCAGTGTTTCGGCCAGTGCGCGCTGTCCGGCAAACTCTGCTGCCGCCTGCAGCGCCGCATCAATCAGGTGATCTGATGACGGCGCCGCAGGTGTGGCGTGCGCTTTCGCAATCTCCGCCCACTTCTTTTCGATCTCTTTGGCGTATTTCACATAGAGCGCCTGCTCCCAGACCAGACGGATCGTCAGCAAATCTGTCGTCGTCAGATCGGTTCCGCCAGCAAGCTCTGCCTGCCATAACCGATAGCGCGCCACCTGCGACCAGCCGCCAAGCCCCAGCAGCAACTGGTGAAAATATGTCTCCGTTGCCTCTGCCGGCAGCCCAAGCACATCCACCGCTGCAACAAGTGCCGTGCGCGTGCGTGCAGGTGTATTCGCAACCAGCTCTCCAAAGCCACCAAGACCTGCAATTTCGGGCGTCAGATCACGGCTGGCGAAATCCCGCCACGCATCAAAGGCACGCCGCCCGGGTTTGTTCTGCCACAGCGCCTGTCCTGCATCAAAGTAACCCGCGGCCCAGCTTCCGAAACGGTCATTCACGATGCCGGGCCAGTCGATCCCTGACACCTCAAATGCAAGATCCGCAATAGTCGGGAGCGCATGAGGCGACGGTGCGTCTTGTCCTGCTGCCGCCTTGACTGCCGCAATATCACTAGCGGCCTCAGGGAACTTTGCCAGCGCTGCGGTCAGATCAGCGTCGTTGATTGTCCCGTCGGCAATTTTCGTCCGGTACCACTCACGGGGCATTGTCACCGCCGTTCCGGCGACCCTGTCCAACAGTGC
This sequence comes from Yoonia sp., assembly GCF_036007805.1. Lineage (GTDB taxonomy): Bacteria > Pseudomonadota > Alphaproteobacteria > Rhodobacterales > Rhodobacteraceae > Yoonia. The sequence goes on along the minus strand of NZ_DASYOK010000320.1, from coordinate 6,510 downwards.
TGCGACCTGCGGTAAACTTTTCTCTGTCTGGCCCAGAAACGGGTTCACCGCGACAGAAGACGACAGCGGCCAAAGCGGTGGAATGGCGCGGCCTGCAGCCTCGGCCTTGGCGATCACTTCCAGATGCGCACCGGAATAGCCTGCGTATGTTTCCGCTTTCATTGTTCTGCTCCTTTGCTGGATGGTGTCTGCTTCCAACCGCCGATCATCCGGTCAGAGATTGCGTTGATGTAAAGCCCGTTGGACAGATGCACCCGAAGCCCTTGCGCGGCGGGATGGTAAGACCACAGCGGCAATGTTGCCTGCGCAAGGGCCACCAGACCAAAGCTGATCAGCGCCAGCAGGATCAGCGCCCATTCCAGCGCGCTCGCCGGCGGTGTTGCAGGAAGCGTTCCCGCAGTGAGCCATTCGGACACACGCTGCAAGACAAGATAGCTGACAGTCACAGCCGCCGCGTAAACCGCTGTCCGTTGCGTCAGCGCGCGCGGTGCTTCATCCGCAAAGCCCTGGGCCAGAAGATAGGCGACACCGAAAATCAGGATCGCACCAAGGGCGATGGCCTGCGGTGACTTGCCGCCAAAATCAAAGCCCAACCCAAGGACGGCATAGACCACGCCATAGATCACCAAGGCCACCACGAACGCCCGTGCCACCGCACCAAGATCAGGCACCGCCACCGGCCCCGGCTTGCGGATGGCCGCAACGTTCTGCACGGCATTGCCCGCAGACAGGAAAGCATGGGCCTTGTAAAGCGAGTGTGCCACGATGTGCAGCAGGGCCAGCGGGAAAAGCGCCAGACCGCATTGCAGGATCATAAAGCCCATCTGCGCGATCGTAGACCAGGCAAGCGAGGTTTTGACGGTCGACTGCGTCAGCATCACCAAGCCGCCAAAGAGCGCTGTAAAACCGCCGATCAATACCAGAATGGCCAGCACCAGAGGTGACAGCAGCATTACGTCGGCAAAGCGGATCAAAAGAAAACCACCGGCGTTAACGACGCCCGCATGCAGCAAGGCAGAGACAGGCGTTGGCGCCTCCATGACTTCGGTCAACCAGCCATGGGTCGGGAACTGCGCCGATTTCAGGATGGCCGCAAGCCCCAGCAGAGCCGCCGCCGCCAGTGCCAGCCCGCCACCCGATCCTTCTGCAGCCGCGCTCAGGATAACCGAGATTTGCGTCGTGCCATATGTGCTGACAAGCATGAGCATGGCACCAAGCACCGCAGCATCCCCGATCCGCGCCATAATGTATTTCTTACGCGCCGCCCTCTGGGCCGCCACGCGCTCTGGATAGAAGAGCAGGAGCTTGTGCAGGAACGCACCCGTCGCGACCCATGCCGCGAAGAACTGGAACACATTGCCTGCCTGAATGAGAAAAAGAACCGCCGCGAGCGTCGCCAAAAGCCAGAATGTGAAAACATCCTGCCGCGCTTCGCCGTCCAGATAGGTCCGCGCATAGCGCACGACCACCCAGCCGATGAACGTGACCAGCAACAGCATCACAACACTGACGATATCGAGGCGGACCGAGAGCCCTATTTCAAAAAAGCCGATCAACATGCTGTCGCCACTGCCGTTGCTTGCCAGCACGACCGCCGACAGAACCGCGATCAGAACCCCGACTAAGGTCGCATATTCTGCAAGCCGCGCACCTTTTTGCGCAGATACATCTTTCAAGAAGCGCGGCGCAAAGGCAGCCGCGATCAAGATCAGAGGGGCCAGTAGCGGTAATGCATTCAGCAGCATGTCGGTCTCCATCGTGTGAATTGATTTCACGACGGGATAGATCAAAGCATTTTTGATAAAAAATACATTGTTTACATTTTATTGTTCACCTAAAACGAACGATATGTCCGATATGAACTACAATCACCTGCGCTATTTCTGGGCGGTCGCCCATGAAGGCAACCTGACGCGGACGGCAGAAAAGCTGAACCTGTCGCAATCCGCGCTCTCGGTGCAAATCCGCAAGCTTGAGGACCGGTTGGGTCACGCGCTCTTTGAACGGCGCGGGCGGCAGTTGCACCTGACCGAGGCGGGGCGGATCACGCTGGACTACGCGGATACGATTTTCGATGCAGGAAAGGACCTTCTGGGAACCCTCAGCCAACAAGGGCGGCCACGTCAGGTCTTGCGCGTTGGCGCATTGGCAACACTCTCGCGGAACTTCCAGATTGAATTCCTGCGCCCCCTGCTTGGCCTTGCCGATGTGGAACTGGTGCTGCGTTCGGGCACTTTGGTGGAATTGCTGCAAAGCCTTGAAACGCTGAACCTTGACGTCGTCCTGACCAACCGCGCACCCGCACATGATGCGATGTCGAAATTCACCTCACAGCCGATTTCGGAGCAGGCGGTCAGTCTGATCGGCACGCCGGAACGCCTGCGCGCTGACCTGCCCTTGGCAACCCTTCTACGCGACAACCCCATCATTGTACCAACCGAAGAAAGCCCTGTGCGGGCAGGATTTGACCGGCTTTGCGCACGCGAGGGGATCACGCCTATACTCGCCGCCGAGGTCGATGATATGGCGCTGATGCGTCTGCTCACACGTGAGGATATCGGGCTTGGGGTGTTGCCGCCGATTGCCGTGCGGAATGAATTGCGCAACGGCATGTTGATCGAGTCCCCCCACCAAATGGGCCTGACCGAGAGTTTTCATGCAGTCACGGTGCCGCGAAAATTCCCCAACCCTTTGTTAGAGACACTGCTCAGCAGCGCACCTTAGCGCGCCAGATCCTGTCCTACCTGCTGCACCACATTGGCAATCTGGCGCAATTGTCCCGCAAGCGGATTGGTCTTGCGCCAGATCATCCCCACGGTGCGCTTCGGCTGCGGCTCTGCGAAACGGCTGATCACAACGGGGGCCGACCGGGTTTCCACCGGCACCGCCATCTGCGGGATCAGCGTCACCCCGATCCCCGCCCCAACCATTTGCACCAGTGTGGACAGTGAACTGCCATCCAGCCCTTCACGCGCAGCGGCACTTTGCAGATTGCAAAACGAAAGGGCCTGATCCCGAAAACAATGCCCCTCTTCAAGCATCAAAAGACGCATCTGGCGCAGGTCCTCGGGGCTTGGCACGGGACGATCCGCATCCTTGATCGGGCGCACCAACATCAGGCTTTCATCAAACAGCGCCACCTCTTCAAAGCCCGGCTCAAATACCGGCAAGGCCACAATTGCGGTATCAATCTGCCCGTTTGTCAATTCTTCAATCAGGCGCGGCGTGACGGTTTCGCGGATATGCACGTCAAGATCGGCATGGGCGCGCGCCAGATGCCCGATAAGGCCGGGCAGCAGATAAGGGGCAATCGTGGGAATCACCCCGATCCGCAAACGCCCTACCAGCCCCGCCTGTGCTGCGCGCGCCATCTCGCCCAACTCATCCACGGCGCGCAGAATATCGCGCACACGCAGCGCCCATTCTTCACCAAAGGCAGTCAGACGCACTTGGCGCGGGCCACGTTCAAACAGAGGCGTGCCAAGGCTTTGCTCCAACTCTTTGATCTGCACGGATAAGGCAGGCTGGGAAATCGCGCAGACATCGGCCGCACGGCCAAAATGGCCATGACGCGAAAGTGCTTCGAAATAACGGAGCTGTTTCAGGGTCAGATTCTTCATAACCTGAAGTTATGAGAGCAATCAAAAATTGCAACTTAAAATAATTCTAAGTAAGTGATATTGATCAATCAAGCTCTGCCGGATTTATGCTTATTTCCTGGCGGCGCAGACGCAAACAACATCGGAGAAGAGACAATGGACGGTAACAACGCCGGAAAATGCCCAGTGATGCATGGGACCGCTATTCAAAGCACCAACAGCGTGCGCGGGAACAAGGACTGGTGGCCAAACCAGTTGAACCTGAAAATCCTGCACCAGAACGCCCCTGCCTCCAATCCGATGGGCGCAGATTTCAGCTATGCTGAAGAATTCAAAAAGCTTGACCTGCAGGCACTGAAAAAAGACCTGCATGCGCTGATGACCGACAGTCAGGATTGGTGGCCTGCGGATTATGGCCATTACGGTGGTCTGTTTATCCGTCTAGCATGGCACGCGGCAGGTACATACCGCACCGCCGACGGTCGCGGTGGTGCCGGTGGCGGCCAACAGCGTTTTGCGCCGCTGAATAGCTGGCCCGACAACGGCAACCTCGACAAGGCCCGCCGTCTGCTGTGGCCGATCAAGCAAAAATACGGCAACCAGATTTCATGGGCCGACCTCTTCGTGCTTTGCGGCAACGTCGCAATGGAATCGATGGGTCTGAAGATGTTCGGCTTTGGCGGCGGTCGCGCCGACACATGGGAGCCAGAGGAAGACGTCTACTGGGGCCGCGAAGACGAATGGCTGGCGACCAGCGATCACGAACTGGCGCGCTATTCCAACGACCGCGATCTCGAAAACCCGCTGGCTGCGGTGCAGATGGGCCTGATTTACGTCAATCCCGAAGGGCCCGATGGCAACCCCGATCCGCTGGCCTCGGCCCGTGATATCCGTGAAACCTTTGCGCGAATGGCGATGAACGACTATGAAACCGTCGCATTGACCGCAGGTGGCCACACCTTCGGCAAAACCCACGGCGCAGGCCCGGTTGAGCACGTCGGCCCCGAGCCGGAAGGCGCGCCGATCGAGAACATGGGCTTTGGCTGGCTGTCGACCTACAAATCCGGCAAAGGCCGCGATGCGATCACCTCGGGCCTTGAGGGTGCATGGACATCGAACCCTACACAATGGGACATGGGCTATTTCGATGTGCTGTTCAAATACGAGTGGGAACTGACCAAGAGCCCGGCCGGCGCACAGCAGTGGACACCAAAGGACCTGCAGGAAGAGGACATGGCCCCCGATCCCGAGGACCCGTCCAAGAAGGTGCCGATCATCATGTCCACAGCGGATATGGCGATGAAGATGGATCCCGCCTATGCAAAAATTTCCAAGCACTTCCACGAAAACCCCGAAGAGTTCGCCGATGCCTATGCGCGTGCATGGTTCAAACTGACCCACCGCGACATGGGGCCAAAGGTGCTGTATCTGGGTAACGAAGTGCCGGATGAAGATCTGATCTGGCAAGACCCGATCCCCGCCGTCGATCACCCGCTGGTCGATGACGCCGATATCTCGGATCTGAAAGCAAAGATCCTCGCATCCGGCCTGTCGCTGTCCGAACTGGTGGCGACTGCTTGGGCCTCTGCCTCAACCTTCCGTGGTTCGGACAAGCGCGGTGGTGCCAATGGTGCGCGCATCCGTCTGGCCCCGCAAAAGGACTGGGCAGTGAACAACCCCACACAACTGTCCCGCGTTCTGGCTGCACTTGAAGGCATCCAGACCACGTTCAACAGTGCGGCCGCCGGTGGCAAGAAAGTATCACTGGCCGACCTGATCGTGCTGGGTGGCTGTGCAGCAGTGGAGAAAGCCGCCAAGAACGGCGGTCACGATATTGCTGTGCCCTTCACACCGGGCCGTATGGACGCGAGCGAAGAACAGACAGACGCCGCCAGCTTCGAGCCGCTTGAGCCCGAAGCAGACGGTTTCCGCAACTTCCTCAAGGGCGACTACACTGTGCCTGCCGAGGCGATGCTGGTGGACCGTGCACAATTGCTGACACTTTCTGCACCGGAAATGACGGTGCTGGTGGGTGGCCTGCGTGTGCTGGGTGCCAACACAGGCGGATCAGAGCACGGCGTCTTCACTGACAAGACAGACGCGCTGACCAACGACTTCTTTGTCAATGTCACCGATATGGCAACGACTTGGCAGAAGGGCAGCACCGAGGGCATCTATGAGGGTCGCGACCGCGCCACTGGCGAGGTCAAGTGGACCGGCACACGTGTCGATCTGGTCTTCGGTTCCAACTCGCAACTGCGCGCCCTGTCCGAGCTTTACGCCCAAAGCGATGCCGGTGCGAAGTTCGCCAAAGACTTTGTTGCAGCATGGTCCAAGGTCATGGACCTTGACCGCTTCGACGTCAAATAATCCCAATGGGCGCGGCCTTTCATCGGCCGCGCCCACCCTTTATGGCGGACTGAAACCACAGGCAGAGGTCGCCACATGCACACCCCCACATTGATTATCGGCGGCGGGCTTTCGGGCCTGTCACTGGCCTATGCGCTGGAATGCGCAGGCCACGATTATATGCTTATCGAGGCCCGCGGGCGTTTGGGCGGACGCATCAAATCACTGCAAGTCAAAGACGCGTATTTCGACCTTGGCCCGTCATGGGTCTGGCCCGGTCAGTACCGTGTCGCGCAGCTTGCCGATGCGCTCGATCTGCACCTTTTTGAGCAGTGGTCTGATGGCGCGCAACTCTATGAACAAGCCAGCGGTGACGTGGTCCAAGGCCAGGGCTTTATGTCGATGGCAGGCAGTTTGCGGGTCGCAGGCGGCAGTAGCGCCCTGACCGATGCGCTGGCGGCGCAGTTAAATCCCCAAAGTATCATGCTGGATTGCGCAGTCACCGCAATCGACGACAGCCCCGCAGCACAGCTCTCAGATGGCCAGACCATCACCGCTGACC
>NZ_DASYOK010000319.1:0-3601 GCF_036007805.1 Yoonia sp. | reverse complement strand
GCGCAGCCGCCAGAACCGCCGCACCTTGCCTTCTTCTTGCCTGCGCCACGTCGAGACGCGCTTTGGCACCCAGCGCATGTTCGGCAAGCGCTGCCTTGAAAACAACTACCGTTTTGCAAGCCGCCTGCCCGAGCGCTGCGCTGTCCGCATCTGGACCAGCAACGGGCCACGTAACGGCTTTGATCCCCTTTGCCTGCGCGAGCAAGGCTACCGGACTGACCGACACAACTAAGTCGGGCAGGTGTGCGGCTGCTTGCCCCAGTTGCCGCACCACCTTGGGTGATCTGCCAGTAACAAGTACGCCGCTTAGAGCGTGATATGGCGACGCCCAGCATGGGGCAGAGAGGTTGGACATGGCTCTCTGCCCCTTTTTCCTTGAAGTGACAGCTTTGTTCTGGTCACTGACCTCATGACCAAACCTGATTTTAGTTTTGAACAAGCCGCCGAGGCGCGCGGCTTTTTGCACATCGCCGGCGTCGATGAGGTCGGGCGCGGTCCGCTGGCGGGGCCAGTCGTTGCGGCGGCTGTGATTCTTGATCCTGCAAACATTCCCGCTGGATTGAATGACAGCAAGAAACTGACCCCGAAAAAGCGTGACGCGCTCTATGATGAATTGCTGGCGGTGGCGGACGTGTCTATCGCCGAGGCGACAGTGGCCGAGATTGATATCCATAACATCCTGCGGGCATCCCATATCGCGATGGTCCGCGCGGTCGCGGGCCTGCGGCAAACCGCCGACTATGCGCTGATCGACGGCAATATGGTGCCGCGTGATTTGGTGATCCCCTGTGAGGCAATCATCAAAGGCGACGCACGCAGTTTGAGCATCGCGGCCGCTTCTGTCGTCGCCAAAGTGTGGCGTGACAGACACATGGTGGCATTGGCGCAACAGCACCCCCACTACGGCTGGGAAAACAACGCCGGATACCCGACAGCCCAACATAAATTGGGGCTTGAGCAGTTTGGCGTCACTGAACACCATAGGCGTTCGTTCAAGCCGATACACCATATCTTGTATCAAGATAAAAACGTAAGTGACTGAATCAATAAAGATTTTGACACGGAATCGCCTCTGACTCACATTGGGCTCAACCATAGAGCGGGAACACCCGCCGGGGCTTAGAGGCAAGTTATGACGATCAAAACGAAAACGAAGGGGGCGCAAGCGCTCCCGCTCAATACGATTATTGATGGTGATTGCATCGAGGTGATGAACAGCCTGCCTGCAGGGTCTGTTGATCTGATTTTTGCGGATCCGCCATATAACCTACAGCTCAAGGGCGATCTGCACCGCCCCGACAATTCCAAGGTCGATGCCGTCGATGACGCATGGGACCAGTTCGATAGCTTCAAGGTCTATGACCAGTTCACCAAAGCATGGCTCGCCGCTGCCCGCCGTTTGCTGAAGCCAAATGGCGCGATCTGGGTCATTGGCAGCTATCACAATGTTTTCCGCATGGGTGCTGAATTGCAGAACCAGGGCTTCTGGATTCTCAATGATGTTGTCTGGCGCAAATCCAACCCGATGCCGAATTTTCGGGGCAAGCGCCTGACCAACGCCCATGAAACCCTGATCTGGGCCTCGAAAGAAGAGGCTAGCAAGTACACCTTCAATTACGAAGCGCTCAAAGCCCTCAATGAGGGCGTACAGATGCGCTCGGATTGGGTTCTGCCCATCTGCACCGGCCATGAGCGGCTGAAGAATGAGATGGGCGAAAAGGCGCATCCCACGCAAAAACCGCAGTCCCTCTTGCACCGCGTTCTTGTTGCCACCACTAACCCCGGCGATGTGGTCCTTGACCCCTTCTTCGGGACTGGCACCACGGGCGCGGTCGCAAAAATGCTGGGCCGCGATTTCATCGGGATCGAGCGCGAAGAGGCCTACCGCAAGGTGGCCGAGAAGCGCATCAACAACACCCGCAAATTCGACAAGGAGGCGCTGGAGGTCTCGACCTCGAAACGTGCCGAGCCGCGTGTTGCCTTCGGCGTGTTGGTCGAACGCGGCATGCTGCGCCCCGGCGAGGAATTGTGGAGCATGAATGGCCGTCACAAAGCGAAGGTCCGTGCCGACGGCACGCTGATCGGTGACGACATCAAAGGATCAATCCATCAGGTCGGTGCCTTCCTTGAGGGCGCACCAAGCTGCAACGGCTGGACCTATTGGCAATTTAAACGCGACGGGCAGAAAGTGCCCATTGATCTGCTGCGCCAGCAGATCCGCTCCGAGATGGCGAAACACTAAGTTTTACCAAAGTTGATACCGCCGGTGCCTGCGGCAAGCCTGTCCAATACTGGATGGGCACGCGAGCACTAACTTTTCCCCCGCCATCCACTGTGATGGCGGGGCTTTTTTCTTTGCGAGCCTGCATTGAAAGCAATCGTTGCTCCGCCGTCCTTGCTCGGCTAGCGTGAACGCATGAAACATGTCCCCAAAGAAACCACTGATGATGCGCTTATCCAGGAGTTCCTGAACAAAGGCGGCAAAGTCAGTCGTGGAAAAACCAAGCCTTTGGCGGCCGAGCTTGGTCTGAGTAACAATGTTTGGAACAACAAGCTGACCAAAGAAGAGAAAGCCGCCCGCAACAAAAAATAACGAGGCGCGTGCGACACAGCTTGCGCCAGATCAAGGTCGCGTTTGTGTTGCTCTTTCATGGTGGGGCCAAAGGAGAGGCGCTAATGTTACCCATTACGGCAGATAAAATTGCAGAGATCATCATTCTGGCGCGCGAGTTGGATCGCGCCGAGAATGAGTTTGACGGGTTTGTCGATCAACTCAATGACGACGAAAAAGCGGGGATCGTTGCGGTCTTCTGGATCGGCCGCGGCAGCTTCGAGGCCGAAGAACTGGCTGAGGCGCTGATGACGGCGGCGCGCGAGGCGACGACACCAACAGCCAGCTATCTGAAAGGGTCGCCGCATCTGGCCGATCATCTGGAGGCTGGCATGGCCGCCCTTGGTATGGATCCATCAGAAGCCGAGGATGATCTTTACCGGCCAGCGTAAGGTGGATCCTGATCCACCTTACCTGATCAGCGCGTTGCCCTTTCAAACCAAGCCTGCGCTCTGCCCCAGACGCCTTCATCCAACTGAGGCAACGTCAACAGATGCGGCAAAAGCTGTTCCGCGAAATCCGCGCTGCTTTCTGCAGGTAACATCGAAGGCAGGTTGTCAATTGCCGTGACATCCAGCACCGGGTTGTCATGCACACGCAGCGCTGGCGCATCCCATGTCGTTGTGCGGTCATAGACCTTGATCGGTGAAAAATCGCTGTCCGGGTCGCAGGCCACATCGCCGATGACGCAAAGCGTCCGGGGGGCAGTCTTGGCACTTGCGGGGACAAAGACCGGGGTGCCCGGGCGGGCAAGGATGCAGTTGAGAAAGATGTCATGGCGCAGCACTTCGGGAAACGGCCCACCCGAGGCGGTTTCCGCCATATCCCATTGCGTGGTTGCGACCCCCATTGCGGTACACAGATCGGCGGCCCCGCTGCCAACACGGCCCAAGGCCCCGATAATCAACGCCGTCGGACGGTCCGTGCCCAAAGCCATCAAAGCCTCTTGCAGGTCGGCCAGCAGGTGGTTTGCACTGGGATAGGCCTTCA
>NZ_DASYOK010000318.1:0-25969 GCF_036007805.1 Yoonia sp. | reverse complement strand
AGGTTCAGGCCGATCACGGCACCATTTGGGCGCTGGGCAAGGCGGGCTGCAATCGCCTCCATCCCGTCGTTGTTAAAGCCGAAACGGTTGATCGCGGCGCGGTCTTCGGTCAGGCGAAACAGGCGCGGTTTCGGATTGCCGGGCTGGGGGCGGGGGGTGGCGGCGCCGACCTCAAGAAAGCCAAAACCGGTGCGTGAAAGCGCATGCAGCGCTGTTGCATTCTTATCAAAACCGGCGGCAAGACCGACGGGGTTCGGCAGGTCCAGTCCGGCCAAGGTGGTGCACAATCGCGGGGACGTCACCGGACCGCCGCGCGGACCAAGCCCGGCGTTCAATGCCTTGAGCGCGACACCATGTGCCGTCTCGGGGTCAAGCAGGCGCAGCGCGGGCAGGCCGATTTGTTCAAGCACCTTCATCACAACTCCGGAAACTGATGCACGCCGTCCACCACAGGCAGTGGCTTGCTCCATACCACATCATCCATGCGCAGTTTGCGGTAAAGATGTGGGAAGAGCACGTTTTCGCGCGCGGGCTCCCATTTCAGCGGGTCCAGCGTGTCGGCCTCGACCGCCAAAAGCACCAGCCCTTCAACGCCGAAAAAGTATTTGGCCGCCGTCTCGGCCACGGTCGCAGCGGTCGAGAAATGGATATAGCCATCCGCCACATCAATTGGTGCACCGACGGTTTCGCCGGCGGCTTGCAGAGTGGTCCATTCATCGGCCCGGAATATTTTATAAATCAGCATGGGCGTGTCATGACTTTTACACATGCGTTGGTCAAGCATCCACGCACAGTCAGTTGACGCAAAGGCCACTAAACGAGGCAGTTATTAAATTTGACTCTCGCAAACCGCCTCGCCACTCTAACAACATTCCAACCCTGGGGGACTTAAACCTATGATGTTACGTATCATGACAACGACCTGTGCCATGGCCATGATGGCAAGCACAGCTATGGCCGAATACACGTTGCACGTCATTCACACCAATGACCTGCATAGCCGGATCGAGCCGATCAACCGTTTCGATTCGACCTGTAATGCCGAAGATAACGCGGCTGGCGAATGCTTTGGCGGTATCGCGCGGGTGATCACGAAAATCAACGAATTGCGTGAAGAGCTGGCAGGCGAAAACGTCATTCTTCTCGACGCAGGTGACCAGTATCAGGGCAGCCTGATGTACACGACCTACAAAGGTGATGTGGAAGCCGAGTTTATGGAGCTGATCGGCTATGATGTGATGGCCGTTGGCAACCACGAATTCGATGACGGTGATGCGGGGCTGCGCAAGCTGACTGACGCTGTGTCATTCCCTGTCATTTCGGGCAACATTGATGTTTCAAGCTCGAACATTCTGGCAGGACAGGTGGACAACCATGTTGTTCTCGAAGTCGGCGGTGAACGGATTGGCATCATCTCGGCACTGGCTGTTGATACGGCTGAAACCTCCAGCCCGTCGGACGCCGTGATTTTCACACCTGAGACTGAGAGCCTTGCAGCCGACGTAGCGGCTTTGGAAGCGGACGGTGTGACCAAGATTATCGCGCTCAACCACGTTGGTGTGACGAAAGATATGGCGATTGCCGAAAGCGTCGCCGGCATTGATGCGGTTGTGGGTGGTCACTCGCACACGCTGTTTTCTAACTCCGAAGAAGGCGCGATGGCCTATCCGACGATGGTCGGCAATGTGCCTGTGGTACAGGCCTATGCCTATTCCAAATATATCGGCCATCTGACATTGGTATTCGACGATGCCGGCAATCTGACTTCTGCGACGGGTGATACATATCTGCTGGATGCCAGCGTGGCCGAGGATGAGGCCGCAGTTGCGCGTGTCGCCGAACTGGCCGGTCCGATCGAGGTCATGAAGACACGCATTGTCGCCGAGGCTGCTGATGTGATCACCGGTGACCGCGAAGTCTGCCGTGCAATGGAATGCCCGATGGGGAACCTCGTGGCAGATGCGATGCTTGATCGTGTCAAGGATCAGGGTATCCAAATTGCAATCCAGAACGGTGGCGGCCTGCGCGCAACCATCGACGCCGGCGAAGTGACCATGGGTGAAGTGCTCTCTGTGCTTCCTTTCCAGAACACGCTGTCGACCTTCCAGGTGACTGGCGCAGATATCGTCGCGGCGCTTGAAAACGGTGTTGGCCAGATCGAAGAGGGCGCAGGCCGCTTCCCACAGGTCGCAGGCATGTCCTTTGCAGTGGACGCCGCAGCAGCGCCCGGTGCCCGCGTTTCCGACGTGATGGTCGGTGGAGAACCGATTGATCTGGCAGCAACCTATGGCGTGGTTTCAAACAACTACGTGCGCAATGGCGGCGATGGTTACAGCATGTTCGAGGATGCGATGAATGCCTATGACTATGGCCCCGATCTGGCTGATGTCACGGCAGAGTACCTTGCCGCGAACGCACCCTACCAGCCATATACGGACGGTCGCATTACAATGCGCTAAGCGGTTTTGGTTAAACATCGGATGCGCTGCGGGAAACCGTGGCGCATTTTTCGTTTCGGCGTGTAAAAGAACAATTAAACTTCATTCTTGACGCGCGCAAAGAAATTGTTTCCGATGGAAAAGTGCGGTCGGTACAAAGGATGGGTCGCCATGGCCGAGAAAAAGATCAGGAACATGGAAGAGTTTTCAGCCGTCAGCGGTATCTCGCGGCCGACGGTGTCAAAGTTCTTCAACAATCCCGACAGCGTGCGCCAATCGACCCGTGCCAAGATCGAAGCGGCGGTCGAGAAATACGACTACCGCCCAAATATTTTCGCGATGAACCAGAACCGCAAGCTGACCAAGAATGTCGGGATTGTGGTCCCATTGCTGACAGACCCGTATTTCGCCGAAATCGCGCGCAACCTGGAACAGCGCTGTCTTGATGCGGGCTATCGGCCCACGCTGTTCAGCGCGCATGGCGATCCTGCTCTCGAAGTCGAGGTTCTTGATAACCTGCGTTCAATGAAGCCGGCAGGTGTTCTGTTGGCTCCGTTGGGCCGAGCATCAGATCGCGTTGCCTTGGAAAAATTCTGTCAGGATGTACCGACCTTGATCTTTGACAGTAGCGTTGACGAACTGGGTCTGGCCTTTGTGGGATCGGATAACTTCCAATTTACCTCGCATATCACGGACTATCTCTGCCGCACCGGTGAGCCCCCATGCTTTTTCGAAATGAAGACACCCGCAAACCCCAACGCGCACAGGCGCAGGCAAGCCTATCTGAGCGCCATGGAAACCTTTGGCTATACGCCACAGGTGATTTCAGTTGAAGGCGAAGGCTGGGGCTTTGAAGAGATTGGGCGCCTGGGAGGGCATCAGGCTTTGGCGAACCGGAGCTTTGGCACCAATACGGTGCTGTGCAGTAATGACCGTTTGGCGATCGGTCTTCTGACGGCCTGCTATGAGCGCAATGTACGTGTGGGGCGCGGACCTGACTGTACGATTCGTGTGGCCGGGCAGGACGGGCATCCGCATTCACGCTATACCTGCCCGCCGCTCACGACGATTTCACATGACTATGATGCGGTTTCCAAACGCGCGGCCGAGGCGCTTTTCGAAGCGATTGACGGCGATGTATCACCTTGGAAAAGCACGAGAATAGAAGGCAAGCTGGTTCTGCGCGACTCAGCATGACATGGCAAATACTTTACGCGCGTAAATAATTTATTGACGTCGCGTTACTCTTTCCCTTAGCGTGGGTTCATCACATCCAATAGGGAGGAACACCGGATGTCTTTGAAGAGCACTCTTTGTGCTGCCACTGCGCTTACGCTGGTCACAGCTGGCGGCGCTTTCGCAGATGCACACTCCGCAACGATCACCATCGCGACCGTGAACAACGGCGATATGATCCGTATGCAGGGCTACACCGATCAATTCACCGCAGAAACAGGCATCGCCGTCGAGTGGGTGACACTGGAAGAAAACGTTCTGCGCCAGCGCGTCACAACGGACATCACGACCAACGGTGGCCAGTTCGACATCATGACAATCGGCATGTACGAAACACCGATCTGGGGTGCAAACGGCTGGCTGGTTGCACTGGATGATCTGTCTGCTGAATACGATGCAGCCGATATCCTGCCCGCAATGGCCGGTGGTCTGTCCTATGACGGGACACTTTTTGCAGCACCATTCTACGGCGAAAGCTCAATGGTTATGTATCGCACAGACCTGATGGAAGCCGCTGGTCTGGAAATGCCGACAGCACCGACATGGACATTCATCCGCGAAGCTGCGGCTGCGATGACTGACCGTGACGCGGAAATCAACGGTATCTGCCTGCGCGGCAAAGCCGGTTGGGGTGAGGGCGGTGCTTTCATCACAGCCATGTCCAACTCTTTCGGCGCACGCTGGTTCGACATGGACTGGAACGCACAGTTCGACACAGAAGCTTGGGCGAACACGCTGAACTTCTTCAAGGGCATGATGGACGAAAGCGGCCCTGCCGGTTATGCGACCAACGGCTTTAACGAGAACCTGTCGCTGTTCAACCAGGGCAAGTGCGGCATGTGGATTGACGCGACTGTTGCGGCATCCTTCGTGACAGGCGCTGACTCGACTGTTGCTGACAGCGTTGGTTTCGCACTGGCACCTGACAACGGTCTGGGCAAGCGTTCCAACTGGCTCTGGGCATGGGCGCTGGCAATTCCTGCGGGCACACAGCAAGAAGCCGAAGCCAAGCAGTTCATCGAGTGGGCCACTTCCAAGGACTACATCGAGCTGGTTGCAGCCAACGAAGGCTGGGCAAATGTACCGCCAGGTGCGCGTACGTCGCTATACGAAAATCCCAACTATCTGGCAGTGCCTTTCGCACAGATGACGCTCGACTCGATCCTGACTGCTGATCCGAACAACTCGACCGTTGAACCAAGTCCATATGTTGGCGTCCAGTTCGCAGCGATCCCCGAGTTTGCAGGCATCGCGTCCGAAGTAAGCCAGGAATTCTCTGCCGCTTACGCAGGTCAGCAGACCGTCGAAGAGGCGCTTGCCAAAGCGCAGGCGATCACCAACGAAGCCATGGAAGCTGCTGGCTATCGCTAGCACTCCTCCCAGACCAAGGGGCGGCACCCGTAGCTGCCCCTTGGTTCAAAAACCTTCTTTACCTACACTTTCAGCTGACAACAGCGCGTGAGCGATCCGCAGCTGCAACCAGAGGAGATGCATCCAAATGGCGACCAAAGCTTCAAGGTCCGCTGCCAGACTTATGATGGCACCCGCCGTGATCCTGCTCTTGGGCTGGATGCTGGTTCCTCTCACCATGACGTTGTGGTTTTCTTTCCGTGTCTATCTGCCGCTGCGTGGCGGCGACCAGGGCTGGGCCGGATTTGACAACTACATCCGCTTTGTGACCTCGAGCGCCTTCTGGCCCTCGGTCCAGACCACCCTGATTATCGTCATCGGCGTGTTGGCCATTACAGTGATCTTCGGCATCCTGATTGCGCTCTTGCTTGATCAGCCGATCTGGGGGCAGGGTGTTGTCCGCATCCTTGTGATCGCACCATTCTTCGTCATGCCGACCGTGTCCGCGCTGGTGTGGAAGAACATGTTTATGGATCCTGTAAACGGCCTGTTCGCGCACCTGTGGCGCTTTTTCGGGGCCGAGCCTGTCAGTTGGCTGTCAGAAGCGTCCTTGCCTTCGATCATCATGATCGTCAGCTGGCAGTGGCTGCCGTTTGCCACACTCATCCTGCTGACTGCTGTCCAGTCGCTTGACAGTGAGCAACTTGAAGCCGCCGAAATGGATGGCGCGCCATGGCACAAGCGTTTCTGGTTCCTTGTGCTGCCGCATCTGAGCCGCGCGATTACGATTGTGATCCTGATCCAGACCATCTTCCTGCTTGCGATCTTTGCCGAGATTTTCGTGACCACAGGGGGCGCTTTTGGCACACGGACGCTGTCGTACCTCATCTTCCAGCGTGTGTTGGAAAGCCAGAACATTGGCCTTGGTTCCGCCGGTGGTGTCTACGCCATCATCCTTGCAAACATCGTCGCGATCTTCCTGATGCGGATCGTCGGAAAGAACCTGGATTAATATCATGGCACGCTCTGTTACCCCCCGCCGGAAGCTTCTCAACACCACCGCCGCCTGGGCGATTGGCCTGCTCATCTTCTTTCCGATCCTCTGGACGATCCTGACCAGTTTCAAGACCGAAGCACAGGCGATTGCGGCGCCACCGATCTTTCTCGGTTTTGATTGGACGCTGGAAAACTACCGTGTTGTGTTGGAGCGGTCGGACTACGCCCGCTTCTTGTGGAACTCGATCATCATCGCTGGTCTGTCGACGCTGATTGGTGTTGCAATTGCGGTTCCCGCCGCATGGTCAATGGCCTTTGTGCCCTCCAAGCGGACCAAAGACATCCTGCTCTGGATGCTCTCGACCAAGATGTTGCCTGCGGTAGGTGTGCTTTATCCAATCTATCTGCTGTTCATCCAGCTGGGACTTCTGGATAGCCGCGCCGGTCTGGTGGTTGTCCTGATGCTGATCAACCTGCCGATCATCGTCTGGATGCTCTATACCTACTTCAAAGAAATTCCCGGCGAAATCCTCGAGGCGGCCCGAATGGACGGTGCGACCTTGCCACAGGAACTGCTCTATGTGC
Organism: Yoonia sp.; assembly: GCF_036007805.1. GTDB lineage: Bacteria > Pseudomonadota > Alphaproteobacteria > Rhodobacterales > Rhodobacteraceae > Yoonia. The sequence goes on along the minus strand of NZ_DASYOK010000318.1, from coordinate 19,364 downwards.
TGACGCCAATGGCAATCCCGGGCATTGCATCGACTATGTTGCTCAACTTCATTCTGGCATGGAACGAGGCCTTCTGGACCCTGAACCTGACTGCCGTCAACGCCGCACCGCTGACCGCCTTTATCGCCAGCTATTCCAGCCCCGAGGGTCTGTTCTTTGCCAAGCTCAGTGCGGCTTCGACCATGGCGATCGCGCCGATCCTCATCCTTGGCTGGTTCAGCCAGAAACAACTTGTACGCGGCCTGACGTTCGGCGCGGTGAAATAAGGAACCTGACACATGGGACAGATCCAACTTAAACAGGTCACGAAAAGCTTCGGCGACGTGCAGGTCATTCCACCGCTTGATCTGACCATCCACGATGGCGAGTTCACGGTCTTTGTCGGCCCGTCAGGCTGCGGTAAATCCACGCTTTTGCGTCTGATTGCAGGGCTTGAGGATATTTCGTCCGGCCATATCGAAATCGACGGCAAAGACGCCACCGATCTGGTACCTGCCAAGCGCGGCCTTGCGATGGTGTTCCAGTCCTATGCGCTTTACCCGCATATGTCGGTCCGCAAGAACATCGCCTTTCCGCTGCGGATGGCCAAGATGGACCCCGCCGAAATTGACCGTCGTGTAAATGCCGCAGCCGAGGTGTTGAACCTCGCTGCCTATATCGACCGGCGTCCGGGGCAGTTGTCCGGTGGTCAGCGTCAGCGCGTGGCGATTGGCCGTGCGATTGTGCGCGAACCTTCGGCTTTCCTGTTCGATGAACCTTTGTCCAACCTTGATGCGGCGCTGCGTGTGGGCATGCGGATGGAAATTTCCGAGCTGCATAAAAAGCTCAAGACGACCATGGTTTACGTGACCCACGATCAGGTTGAAGCCATGACAATGGCCGATAAAATCGTGGTCTTGCAGGCCGGTGTGATCGAACAGGTTGGCTCTCCGCTCGACCTCTACCGCCGCCCGCGCAACACCTTTGTGGCCGGCTTTATCGGCTCACCCAAGATGAACCTGATCGGCGGCGAAGAGGCTGCCAAACACGACGCGGCCACAATCGGAATTCGCCCCGAGCATATCGACGTGGTTGAAAGCGGCGGCATGTGGCAGGGCACGGTTGGCGTGGCCGAACACCTCGGATCTGATACGTTCTTCCATATCCACAACACCGGATTGACAGAAACGATCACCGTGCGTGCAATTGGTGACATCAACCTGACACATGGTGACACGATCCATCTGAATCCGCGGATGCACGAGCTCCACCGATTTGATGCCCAAGGCCTGCGGATCGACTGATGCAATTGGCTGGTAAAACTGCGCTGATTACAGGGGCTGCCCGCGGCATCGGGCTTTCTTTTGCGAAGGCCTATTCGGCTGAAGGCGCGCGCGTTGCGATTGCCGATATTGATCTGGCGCGGGCGCAGGTGGCGGCGTCCGGGATCAAAGGTGCTGTGGCTGTGAGGATGGATGTTTCCGATCAAGCCAGCATTGAAGCGGCGGTAAGTGAGGCAGCCCATGCGCTGGGCCAGATCGACATTCTGATCAACAACGCCGCGATCTTCACGGCGGCCCCGATTTCAGAGATCACGCGCGCCGACTATCAGCGTGTCTTTGACATCAACGTCGCGGGCACCCTGTTCACGATGCAGGCCGTCGCCGCACATATGATCGAGCGGGGCATCAAGGGCCGCATCATCAATATGGCCTCGCAGGCAGGCCGGCGGGGAGAGGCCCTTGTTGCGGTCTACTGCGCATCCAAGGCGGCAGTCATCAGCCTGACGCAATCGGCAGGGCTGAACCTGATCGCCCACGGGATCAACGTCAACGCCATCGCACCCGGCGTGGTGGACGGCGAACACTGGGACGGGGTGGATGCGTTTTTTGCCAAATACGAAGGCAAGGCCCCCGGGCAGAAGAAAAAAGAAGTGGGCGAGGCAGTACCTTTTGGCCGGATGGGCACTGCCGAGGACCTGACCGGCATGGCCGTCTTTCTGGCCAGTGATGCGGCCAACTATATCGTCGCACAAACCTATAATGTCGACGGCGGAAATTGGATGAGCTGATGAATCTCCGGCAAAACACTGATCTGATCAAACTGAGCAATGCAACGCTTGCAGCGTTGCCTGATGATATTGCGCGCCCAACCTATGACCGCTCTGCGCTCACGGTGGGGATTGTCCATATCGGTCTGGGGAATTTTCACCGTGGCCATCAGGCATGGTACCTGCATTCCCTGATGCAAAAAGGCTTGGCCCATGATTGGGCGATTGTCGGTGCCGGTGTGCGCGCAGGCGACGCCGCGCAGCGTGAAAGATTGGCCGCGCAGGATTACCTGACCACACTGATTGCCTTGGATCCGGCACGCAGCACCGCCGAGGTTATCGGCTCCATGATCGACTTTGTGCCAGTAGAGGAAAGCAACGCTGCGTTGATCGCGCAAATGGCCGATCCGGCGATCCGCATTGTGGCACTCACCGTGACCGAAGGCGGCTACTACATCGACCCCGCCACGAAGGGATTTAATGTCGAGCATCCCGATATCCTGCATGATGCAAAGTCGCCAGACGCGCCGATCACCGCCTTTGGTGCGATGGTCGCGGCCCTCAAACAACGCCGTGCCGCAGGCGTTGGGCCTTTCACCTGCATGTGCTGTGACAACCTGCAAGGCAATGGCGCGATCCTGCGCCAGACGGTTGTCTCCTTGGCGCGCCTTTCGGATCCAGACCTCGCGAACTGGATCAATGACAACGCCAGTTTCCCCAACTCAATGGTTGATTGCATCGTACCGGCGACGGGCCCGAATGAGCTGGCACTTGTGCGCAGTCTCGGGATTGATGACGCCTGCCCTGTGACCCACGAGACTTTTCGCCAATGGGTGATTGAGGATGATTTTTGCGCTGGCCGGCCCGATTGGGACCTTGTTGGTGCGACCTTTACCGATGATGTGCATGACTTTGAGGCGATGAAAATCCGCGTGCTGAACGGCGGCCATCAGATCATTGCGAACGCGGGCGAGTTGCTTTCGATCGAGACGATCTCGGGCTGTATGGCCAATGACGATATTCGCGCGCTCTTTGAAAAGGTTGCCACGTCAGAGATCCTGCCGCATCTCAAAGCGGTGCCCGGCATGGAACCCAATGCCTATGTTGATCTGATCTCGCGCCGGTTCTCCAACACACGGATCGTCGACACGACGCGGCGTGTGGCCTTTGACGGCTCATCGCGGCACCCCGGTTTCTTGATCCCGTCCATTCAGGACGGGCTGGCGGCAGGAACGCCCGTTGCAGGGCTCGCTTTGGTTGAGGCGATCTGGGCGCGCATGTGTGCAGGCCTGCGCGAAGATGGCAGCGAGATTGCACCCAATGATCCCGATTGGACTACGTTGCAGTCAATGGCGCAAAATGCGCGCGAAAATCCGGCGCTGTGGCTCAAGCAGACAAAGTATTACGGAACGCTGGCCAATCAGGCACGTTTTGCCGATGCCTTTGCGGCCTGGCTCGACATGCTCTGGACAAAAGGCACGACGGCAACGATCCGCGCCTATCTCACGGTTGCGGGCTAGATTTTCCTCTCTTGCATCACGATGATGGAACCTCGGATATTTGTCTTGCAGAGCAAGACAGCTAAAGCAGGGTGCCGCAATGTCGATGACTGACGTACAAGGTGAGAATCTCGGACCCTCTGACGCACAGGGTTTCTGGATAGACGATGCGCGTCATCGCGCTTGGCTTGGTGCCCAAAGTGAAAGCCAGTTGAGATTTTTCGCTGCCAGTGCAGGGGACGAGCCGGGCTTTTCACTGCTGGATCACGGCGGTGAAGCGCTGGGTTCGGATGTGCAGGAACTGCATGCGACCACGCGCATGATCCATGCCTACAGCCTTGGACACGCGCGCGGGTATCAAGGGGCAGACAGGATCATTGATCGGGGCATGTCCTATCTTGCAAGTCACCACAAAGACCCTGTGCATGGCGGCTATTTTTGGGCGCTGTCAGACAAGGGCGTGCATGATGAACGCAAGTTGGCTTATGGCCATGTCTTTGTCTTGCTGGCCGCGAGCAGCGCAAAGATCGTGGGCCATCCTGACGCCGATGCGCTTTTGACGGATATCGCCGAGGTGCTGGACCAAAGGTTCTGGGAAGAAGACGCAGGGCTGTTCAGCGACGAATGGAACCGCGACTGGACCCCGTTTTCCACCTATCGCGGGATGAATGCCAATATGCATGGGGTTGAGGCTTTGATGGCGGCCTATGAGGCGACGGGTGAGGCTCTGTTTCTTGACCGTGCCGGACGTATCCTCGATTTTTTCGTCCTTCAAATGGCGCCGCAGAATGCGTGGCGTTTGCCTGAGCATTATACGAACGATTGGCAGGTCGATCGTGTCTACGCGGGCAATCATATGTTTCGCCCCGCAGGCACAACGCCCGGCCATGCGTTTGAATTGGGGCGTTTGGCGCTCCAGCACTGGGATTTGTCCGGGCGGCCTGCGAACGGCGCACCCCAAGCGGCGCGTAATCTGATTGAACGTGCCCTTGCTGACGCATGGCTGCCGGAGGGTGGCTTGGCTTATACGCTTGATTTTGAAGGAAAGGTTGCCGATGGATCGCGGTTCTGGTGGCCTGTCACCGAGGCAATTGGTGCAATGGCGGCCCTGATTGTCATGGACCGAAACCCAGTTGACGAGATCTGGTACAGGCGCTTGTGGGCTTTCGCGGATGCGCATTTCATCGATCACGCGCGCGGCGGCTGGTATCCTGCCATCGACGACCATGGCCAGCCCACAAGTTCAATCTTTACCGGCAAGCCGGATATCTACCATTCATTGCAGGCCTGTTTATTGCCTTTGGCGGGTCGTCTGTCACGTCTGGCGCTTGCACCCGGGACGTAAGTAAGGTCATGTTGCGTTAGCGCTAACCTTCTGCTTAACGTTGCTGTGCGGCACAGCTTGGATTGGCGTCGCTAAGTTGCAGTGACTTGCAGGTAAAGAAAATCGTCGGAGTGACACCATGGCAAATTCTGATCGCGTCGATAGACCGGATTTTCTGACCCAGGATGTATTGGTGGCACTGAACGGCGGTGGTCATGGCGCGCCCTATGAGGTCTTGGGTCCGCATAAAAGCGGCCGGAAGCGCTGGGTTGTCACGTTCCAACCCGCTGCGGTTGAGGTTTTTGCCACTGTTGCGGGGAAAGACACCCCTTTGCCGCGTATTGCGGGCGATGTGTTTGCGGCACCTGTGGCGGGCAAAACCTATACGCTGACCATGCGTTATCCAGATGGCAGCACCTTTACCACACGCGATCCCTATGCCTTTGATCCGGTGCTGAGCGATGTCGATGAATACCTGATCGGTGAGGGCACCCATAAAGAGCTTTGGCGCGCTTTGGGCGCGCATGTGATGAAACATCAAGGTGTCGCAGGCACCCATTTTGCCGTCTGGGCACCCAACGCCCAACGCGTCAGCGTCATTGGTGATTTCAATACATGGGACGGACGCCGCCACCCGCTGCGCCCTGTTGGTGAAACGGGCGTGTGGGAGGTTTTTATTCCGCAGGTTGGCGATGGTGCGCTTTATAAATATCAGGTTACCGGTGCTGATGGACAGACGCGCGACAAGGCCGACCCGATGGGTTTCGGCTCGCAACATCCGCCCGAACAGGCGTCGGTCGTGCGTGATCTGGCGGGCTATGGCTGGAAAGATGCCCAATGGATGAAGTCGCGTGCTGCACGTGCCGACCGTGCCAGCCCGATGACGATCTATGAGGTGCATCTGGGCTCTTGGCGCAGGCGCTATGACGATGGCGGCCGGCCGCTCAGCTATAAAGAGCACGCCCGCGATCTGATCGCCTATGCGAAATACATGGGCTTTACCCATATCGAATTGCTGCCTGTCTCCGAGTTTCCTTTTGACGGATCATGGGGCTATCAGCCTGTTGGGCTTTATGCGCCCACGATCCGATTTGGCCCGCCCAATGAATTCCGTGATCTGGTGGATACGGCCCATGCCGAAGGCATTGGCGTCCTGCTTGATTGGGTACCGGGGCATTTCCCGACAGATGCGCATGGGCTCGCGACATTTGATGGCACAGCGCTCTATGAACATGCCGATCCGCGCGAAGGGTTCCATCAGGACTGGAACACGCTGATCCCGAATTACGGGCGACGCGAGGTGAAGAATTACCTGATGGCCAACGCACTTTATTGGCTGGAGGAATACCATCTTGATGGTCTGCGGGTCGATGCCGTGGCGTCCATGCTTTACCGCGATTATTCCCGCGCCGAGGGCGAATGGGTGCCGAACAAGGACGGCGGGCGCGAGAACTACGAGGCGATCGCCTTTTTGCAGGATATGAACGTTGCAGCCTATGGGGCTGACGCCAGCATCATGACCGTGGCCGAGGAAAGCACATCCTTTCCAGGCGTGTCGCAGCCGGTGCATGCGGGCGGGCTTGGGTTCGGGTATAAGTGGAATATGGGGTGGATGAACGACACCCTGCGTTACATGGAAAAAGACCCGATTTATCGCCAATACGATCACCACCTGATGACCTTCCCGATTGACTGGGCGTTTACCGAGAATTTCATTCTGCCGATCAGCCATGATGAGGTGGTCCATGGCAAAGGGTCAATGATCGCGAAAATGCCTGGCAATACTTGGGAAAAATTTGCCAACCTGCGCGCCTATTATGCTTTCATGTGGACCCAGCCGGGCAAAAAGCTGTTGTTCATGGGGTGTGAATTTGCGCAGCCCGAAGAATGGAACCACGACGCCGAATTGAATTGGGGTGCCGCCGAACAGCCCGCCAACAAAGGTGTGCAGCAATTGGTGCGTGATCTGAACCGGCTTTATCGTGAAACGCCAAGCCTGCACGTCAAAGACTGCGAGGCGGCAGGGTTCCAGTGGATCAGCAATGATCCGAGCCAATCGACAATTGCTTTTGAGCGCCGTGGCAACGCAGGTGATGCACCGGTCGTGGTGGTTTGCAACTTTACGCCCGTGACCCGTGAGGGCTTTCAGGTCGGCGTGCAAGAGGCCGGTTTCTGGGAGGAAGTGCTGAATACTGATGCGGCGATCTATGGCGGTGACAACCGTGGTAATCTGGGAGGATGCACGACGGAAAGTAGCCCCGCTGACGGGCAGGCGCAGTCGATCCGGCTGACGCTGCCGCCCTTGTCGGTGGTCGTTTTGCGCAAGAAAGCTACGTAAAAATAGGGATAGAAGAGGGGGAGACGACATGCCAACAAAGCGTATCACACAAAGATCTATGGTTTTCGTGCTGGCAGGGGGACGGGGAAGCCGCCTGAAGGAACTGACCGACCGCCGCGTCAAACCTGCGGTGCCTTTCGGGGGGAAAGCGCGGATTATTGACTTTGCCCTGTCGAATGCCGTCAATTCCGGCATCCGCAAAATGGCGATTGCCACGCAGTACAAGGCGCACAGCCTGATCCGCCACACCCAGCGCGGCTGGAACTTTTTCCGTGCTGAACGCAACGAGTTTCTTGATGTGCTGCCCGCCTCCCAGCGCGGCGGCAATGAAAGCTGGTACAAAGGCACTGCCGATGCGGTGACCCAGAACATCGACATCGTGGACAGCTATAACGTGGATTACGTGATCATTCTTGCCGGCGATCATATCTACAAGATGGATTATGAAATCATGCTGCGCCAGCACGTTGAAACCGGTGCAGATGTCACTGTGGGCTGCCTGACCGTGCCGCGCCAAGAGGCGACTGCATTTGGCGTGATGGCGACCGATAATGACGGGCGGATCACTAGTTTTCTGGAGAAACCGGCCGATCCGCCGAGCATGCCCGACAATCCCGATATGGCGCTGGCTTCGATGGGGATTTATGTCTTTGATTGGAAATTCCTGCGTGATCTGCTGATCAAAGACGCCGAAGACCCCAATTCCTCCAATGATTTCGGCAACGACCTGATCCCCGATATCGTTAAGAACGGCAAAGCCATGGCGCACCGTTTCGATGAAAGCTGTGTGCGTGCCGAGGGCGCGCCTGCTTACTGGAAGGACGTTGGTACCGTTGATGCTTTCTGGCAGGCCCATATCGACTTGACCAACTTCACGCCCGAGCTGGATCTGTGGGACAAGAACTGGCCGATCTGGACCTATAACGAGAGCGTACCGCCTGCAAAATTCATCCACGACGAACGCGACCGGCGCGGGATGGCGATTTCGTCGATGGTATCGGGCGGCTGCATTATTTCAGGAACCGAGGTGCGCAATTCGGTGCTTTTCACCAATGTGCACACCAATTCCTACGCCGTGCTGGATCATGCGGTGATCCTGCCTGATGTGGTCGTCCATCGCTCGGCCAGACTGCGTCAGGTCGTTGTCGACGGTGGCGTTGTGATCCCCGAGGGTCTTGTGGTGGGTGAGGCCCCGCATGAGGACGCCAAGTGGTTCCGTGTCACCGACCGCGGTATCACCCTGATTACCCAGGATATGCTGAACAAAAGGGCTGCTGCTTTATGACCAAAGCCCTCTTTGTCGTCTCGGAATGTGCGCCGCTGGTGAAAACCGGCGGGCTGGCGGATGTGGCGGGTGCTTTGCCCGGCGCATTGGCGCAGCACGGTGTGGCTGTGCGCGTTCTGCTGCCCGGATACCGTGTGGTGATGGGGCAGATTGGCAAGGCAAAAGTGGTGGCGACCTACAAAGATCTGTTTGGCGGCGCGGCCAAGCTGCGGGCCTGCACAATCGCGGGTGTCGATCTGCTGATCCTTGACGCCCCGCATCTTTATGATCGTGACGGTGCGATTTATGGCGATGCCACGGGCCGTGACTGGCCGGATAACCCCGAACGCTTTGCAGCGCTTTGCAAAGTGGGCGCAATGATCGCGGCCGAAGGGGTGGACGGCTGGATGCCTGACATCGTGCATGGTCATGACTGGCAGGCGGGCCTTACGCCTGAATATATGCGGGCCTTGGGCGTTGATGTGCCCTTTGTTTTTACGATCCACAACATCGCCTTCCACGGGAATGCGGATGCGGGAAAGTTGAAAACCCTTGGCCTTGATCCTGCGCGCTTCATGACCGAAGGCTTTGAATTCTGGGGGCAGATATCGGCCCTCAAGGCGGGGTTGGTCGGGGCAGCCAAGATCAATACGGTCTCGCAAACCTATGCAGAAGAGTTGCTGACGCCCGAATTCGGCATCGGCATGGACGGCGTTTTACGCATGCGACAGGCGGACCTTTCGGGGATCGTTAACGGGATTGATCTGGATGCGTGGAATCCGCAGACCGATCCGAACATCACACCGTACAAAACGGCAAGCGGGAAAGACGCTAACAAGAAAGCACTCCGTAAAACCTTCGGGCTTGGCAAATCGGATGGTCCGCTCTGTGTTCTCGTTTCCCGCCTGACCGCGCAGAAGGGGATTGATCTGTTGTTGGAGGCGCTGCCTGCGCTGTTGGATCGCGGCGGTCAGTTGGCGCTTTTGGGTTCGGGTGATCCCAAACTTGAGGTGGCTTTGCTGGAAGCCGCAGCAAACCACCCGCATGTTGCTGTCAAAATCGGCTATGACGAAGCGCTGTCCCACAAAATGATGGCAGGCGGCGACGCAATCCTTGTGCCTTCACGGTTCGAACCCTGCGGCCTGACCCAGCTTTACGGGTTGCGCTATGGCACCGTGCCACTGGTGGCACTGACAGGTGGTCTGGCCGATACGGTGATCAACGCCTCTCCCGCCGCCCTTGCGCGGGGTGTTGCAACTGGCGTCCAGTTCTTTCCGATCAATGCACAGGCGCTGGCCAATGCGTTCAGCCGCCTATGCGACCTTTATGCGAAGGGTAAAACGTGGAAAGCGATGCAGCGTAACGCTATGAAACAACCTGTCGGCTGGGAGACCTCGGCCTTGGCGTATAAAGCTATCTATACCGACCTGACAGAGGCAACACCTTGAACCTTGGACCTTTCGCAATCCGGCCCGGTCGTCCGACACCTCTTGGGGCAACGGTGGACCCTGACGGCGTAAACTTTGCAATTTTTTCGCGCCATGCCACCAAGGTGATGCTGTGTTTGTTTGATGAGAATGGCGTTGAGAACCAGATCATCACGCTGCCCGAACGGGAAGGCCATGTCTGGCACGGCTATTTCCCCGGCATGAAGGCAGGCCAGCAATATGGTGTCCGGATGGACGGGCCATATGCGCCCGAAGAGGGGCACCGGTTTAATCCGTACAAACTTTTGATTGATCCCTACGCCAAGCAACTGACGGGCCATCCGACGTGGAATAATGCGCTCTTCGGTTATCAAACGGGGCATAAAGCCAAAGACCTCAGTTTCGACAAGACCGACAGCGCGCCTTACATGCCGCGCTGTGTGGTTGTTGATCCAACATTCAACTGGCACAACGCGAACGAGCCCCGCCATGCAATGGAAAGCACAGTCATCTACGAGGCCCATGTCAAAGGCCTGACAGCCGGTCGTCCCGATATTCCCAATCGCGGAACCTATCTGGCGATGGCCTCGGACACGATCCTTGAGCATCTCAATAATCTTGGTGTTACGGCCGTGGAACTCTTACCGGTGCAGGCATTTATCAACGATAAATTCCTGCTGGATCGCGGGCTGACGAATTACTGGGGCTATATGACCTATGGGTTCTTCGCCCCCGATCCCCGTTATATGCAAGGCACGGATATTGCCGAGTTTCAGCAGATGGTGCGTCGCTTTCATTCCGCCGATATCGAAGTGATTTTGGATGTAGTTTACAACCACACAGCCGAAGGCTCCGAGCTTGGGCCGACACTGATGTTCCGTGGTCTGGATAACGCCAGCTACTACCGTTTGGCCGATAATCCGCGTTATTACATCGACGATGCGGGCTGCGGGAATACGCTTGATTTCGAAAACCCCTTTGTGATCCGCCTTGTGATGGACAGCCTGCGCTATTGGGTTGAGGTCATGCATGTGGATGGCTTCCGCTTTGATCTTTGCACAGCACTTGGGCGCACAGCGCGGGGGTTCGAACGCGACGGGCCGTTCTTCCGTGCGATTGGCCAAGACCCTGTGCTGAACAAGGTCAAGCTGATCGCGGAGCCTTGGGATATCGGGCCGGGGGGGTATCAATTGGGGGCATACCCTGCACCATTTGCCGAATGGAACGACAAATACCGCGACAATGTGCGTGAATTCTGGCGTGGCGATGCGGGCAAGGTCCCTGACATGGCGGAACGGCTCACAGGCTCGGCCCCCTATTTTGATCACGACGGGCGGGCGGCGACATCGTCTCTGAATTTCCTGACGGCGCATGACGGCTTCACCCTGCACGACACCGTCAGCTACAGCCGCAAGCACAATCTGGCCAATGGCGAGGATGACCGCGACGGGCATTCCAACAACCATTCCGACAATATGGGTGTTGAGGGACCAACGAAGGACGCAAAGATCAATGCCGCACGTATGCGCCGCAAGCGCAATATGATGGCGACGCTGATGCTCTCCCAAGGTACGCCAATGGTTCTGGCGGGTGATGAGCTCAGCAATTCGCAAGGTGGCAACAACAATGCCTATTGTCAGGATAACGAGATCGGTTGGGTTAACTGGCCGGAAAAAGAAGATCCTTTCTTTGATTTCTGCCAGCAGGCGATTGCCTTTCGCAAGATGCATCCGCTGTTGCGCCAGTCCCGCTTTCTGCATTCGCGCCAGCGCCTGACTGATGGCGAGCCTGATCTGTTCTGGCGGCGTGTCGATGGAGCACCGATGAGCCAAGAGGATTGGGACAACGCAGGTCTTGATACTTTGGTGGTCGAGATGCGCATGGCGTCGGGATCGCCCGAATATGTCAAACGCGAGGGGGCGTTGCTTGTCGTGCTGAACCGCGGCGAGGCGGTCGAGATCACGGCACCGGAACTGCCTGAAGGTGACGCCTGGGTGCGCCGCTTTGATACCAGCCAGGATGATGCCATCGCGGTGACTCCCGGCCTGCGTGTCGCGGCGGACAGTGTTGTGGTATTTTCACAAGAGAGCGCAGAGAGGTAATCTGCGACAAAGACGAAAAGGGAGGACGAGATATGCCGATGCAAAATGTACGGACCACTCCGATCGAAGGGCAAAAGCCCGGAACAAGTGGGCTGCGCAAAAAGACAGCCGTGTTCCGCCGTCCGCACTTTCTGGAAAACTATGTGCAGGCGATCTTTGACGGGATCGGTGGTGTTGTGGACAAGACGCTGGTCGTGGGCGGGGATGGGCGGTTCTTCAATGACAGTGCGGTTCAGATTATCTTGCGCATGGCCTCTGCGAATGGTGCCGCGAAATGTATCGTGGGGCAGGGCGGTATTCTGTCCACGCCTGCCGCGTCGCATATGATCCGTCTGCGCAAAGCCGATGGTGGTTTGATCCTTTCGGCCAGCCATAACCCCGGTGGCGCGGATGCGGATTTCGGGTTGAAATACAATGGTCCGAACGGTGGACCCGCCTCCGAAGCGGTCACTGACAAGATCTACGAATGTACCAAGACGCTCGACCTTTACCGTATTGTTGCGGCCTCGGATATCGACCTTGGCGCGCTGGGCGAACAAACAGTTGAAGGGATGAAGGTCGAGATTGTTGATCCGGTTGCCGACTATGCCGCGCTGATGCAAACAATCGTTGATTTCGACAAAATCCGTGCGCTCTTTGCCGGTGGTTTCACCATGTGCTTTGACGCCATGCATGCGGTGACAGGCCCTTACGCCCATGCGATCCTTGAGGGAATGCTGGGTGCGCCGAAAGGCACGGTCATCAACGGCGTCCCAAGCCCCGATTTCGGCAAGGGCCATCCTGATCCCAATCCGATCTGGGCGAAAACCCTGATGGACAAGATGTATGGTCCGGGCGCACCTGATTTCGGCGCGGCCTCGGACGGGGACGGGGACCGCAATATGATTGTGGGGCGGGGGGCCTATGTCACACCGTCCGACAGTCTGGCGCTCTTGACAGCCAAGGCGCATCTGGCCCCGGCCTACCGGGGTGGTCTTGCTGGTGTGGCACGCTCGATGCCGACTTCGCGTGCGGTGGACCGTGTGGCGGCAAGCCTCGGGATTGATTGCTTCGAAACGCCCACAGGGTGGAAGTTCTTTGGCAACCTGCTGGATGCGGGCAAGGTCACGCTTTGTGGTGAGGAAAGCGCCGGTACAGGCTCGGACCACGTGCGCGAGAAAGACGGGCTTTGGGCGGTGCTGCTGTGGCTGAACATTCTGGCAGAGACCGGGCAATCCGTGTCTGACCTTATGGCGGATCTGTGGAAGGCGCATGGGCGTTGCTATTACGCGCGCCACGATTATGAGGATGTCGAAAGCGCGCCCGCCCATCAGATGATGGATGGTCTGCGCGGTAAGCTGGCCACTCTGGCAGGCAGCGAGATCGGTGGACTGACCGTCTCGGAAGCGGATGAATTCGCCTATCTTGACCCCGTTGATGGCTCACAATCCACAGGTCAGGGCATCCGGATCAATTTTGAAGGCGGCGCGCGTGCTGTATTCCGCCTGTCAGGGACGGGTACGCAGGGTGCGACGATCCGGCTTTATCTGGAACAGCTCGTGACCGATCCGGACCGCCTGATGGACGATCCGGAACAGGTGCTGGCAGCGGTGCGCGATGCGGCCTTGGCCTTGTCTGATTTGCAGGCGCTCACCGGACGCAAAGCGCCCGATGTGATCACCTAAAGCGGCACTTTCGGCCCGTGCTTGAGGAATGCAAAACCGTTGCCTTCCAGCATCAGCTTATCCACGTTGATGCTGGCCGCTTGACCCAACGCAATCTCTGCGGGGGCTTTCATCGCAAGCGCATGGGTGTCCTTGGAGAGGTTGAAAACACAGGTCAGCGTCTCGTCCTCAGCTTGGCGGGTGAAGGCCAAAAGCGGTTCGGGAAGGTTGATGAACGTGGTCTTGCCGCGTGACAATGCGGGGCTGTTTTTGCGGTAGGCAATCATGTCCTTGTAGTAGGACAGGATGCTGTCCGGCCCTTGCTGTTGATCCACCGCTTTTGCGGCTTGAGGGGCCTTGACGGGCAACCACGGCTTACCGGTCGAAAATCCCGCGTTCGGCGCATCCTTTTCCCAGACCATCGGTGTGCGGCAGCCGTCGCGGCCTTTCACCGAGGGCCAGAAGCGTAATGCGGGCGGATCGGTCAGTTCGTGGTATTCCATTTCGGTTTCGGTCTGGCCCAGCTCTTCGCCCTGATAGATGCCGATTGTCCCTTCAAATGACATCAGCATCGCACAGGCGAACCGCGCCATGCTGTCTTCTGACACAGCATAATCGGCCCAGCGGGTGACCTGCCGTGGCACATCATGGTTGCTGAATGACCAGTAAGGGTGGCCGTCGGGTGCGCCACGCTGGAAGCCTTCGATGCAATTGCGGAAATGCTCGGCGTTGAAATCGGGACCCAGCATCGCAAAGCTATAGGCCATATGCAGGCGGCCATTGCCTGCGGTATATTCGCCCATAATCTCGATGGACCGATGGCCCATTTCGCCCACTTCGCCGACCATCATGATGTCGTCGTATTGGTCGGTCAGCTTGCGCAGCTTTTCCAGAAAGCCGATGTTTTCGGGCCGTGTCTTGTTGTAAAGGTTGCGCTGCATTCCATAAAGGTCGGTCGCCATGACTTGTGGGCGTGTTTGCGCAGGCGGGTTTGAACGTAACTCTTTGTCGTGGAAATAATAGTTTACCGTATCAAGACGGAACCCGTCCAAGCCGCGATCAAGCCAGAACTTGCAGGTCTCCAAGATTGCGTCGACGACATCAGGGTTATGGAAGTTCAGATCAGGCTGCGAGGTCAGAAAGTTGTGCTGGTAATACTGCCCGCGCTGCGGATCGAATTCCCATGCGGGACCGCCAAAATGGCTGTGCCAGTTTGTTGGCGGCGAACCATCAGGCAGCGGATCGGCCCAGACGTACCAGTCTGATTTGTCGTTATCGCGGCTCAGGCGCGATTGCTTGAACCATTCGTGCTTGTCCGAGGTATGCGATAGCACCTGATCGACGATCACTTTCAGGCCGCGTGCATGGGCCTCTGTGATCAAGGTATCAAAGGCGGCCAGATCCCCGAACAGCGGATCCACCGCCAGATAATCGGACACATCATAGCCCATGTCGGCCTGTGGCGATTTGAAAATCGGCGAAAGCCAGATGCAATCGACCCCAAGCTCCGCGATATGATCAAGGCGGCTGGTAATGCCGCGCAGGTCCCCAACGCCGTCACCGGTGCTGTCCTGATACGACCGCGGATAGACCTGATAAATCACGGCACTTCGCCACCATTCGCGCATGATGCGGCTCCTTGTTTTAGCGCTAACATTCCTGAATTGCGTAGTGCGAAACGCGCAAGAGGTAAACCGTCTCGGCTGCAAGGCCGCGGAATTTATGACCAAGGGTGACAAATTGCCTGCCGTGCCGTGTTTTGCCTGAGCGCGTTGTTCGCGCAACTGTGGGTTCGCCGCCAGTCCAATGGGCAGTTTCCGGGTTTACTGCACAATTTATAGGCATTTGAGAAAAGCGGTGTCGCATGCAGTGTGAAGGCCTGCCTTCGCCGCACAGTTTATGCGCAAACTCTAAGCGAAATAAGAATCCTCGGAGCCTCAGATTAACCGTCCCATCCATATCACGCCGCAAGACGCGCAAGCAGTGCAACCGCGTGCGCTAGGCAGTGCGTCCTTGACTGTGGCAGGGGATCTGAAGGGGCGAACGGGGCTCGTTGATCTGCGCCATGCGGGATCGTCGAAACTGGTGTTTCCGCGCAATTTCAACAAAGGATTGGAAGCAATCCTTGTGAATACCGCAGGCGGGATCACGGGGGGCGACCAATATACGCTTGCTGCCAAAGTCAGGGCCGGTGGGGCGCTCACTTTGACGACACAAGCGGCAGAACGTGCCTATCGCGCGCAGGTGACAGAAGTCGCTAGTGTTGACACCACCCTGACCGTTGAAGAGGACGCTTCTCTTAACTGGCTCCCGCAGGAATTGATTCTCTTCGATCACTGTGCCCTGCGCCGTCAGTTACAGATCAATCTGCAAGGCAACGCGAACCTGCTGATGGTTGAACCCATCGTGCTGGGGCGCGCTGCGATGAAAGAAACACTGCGCCAGATCTATTTCCAGGATCGTATCCGCATCAATCGTGACGGTGCGCCGATCTACATTGACGGCATCGACCTTTCTGGCGACGCGGCAGCCCATGTTGCGCGCCGTGCGATTGCGGATGGCGCGCGTGCAATGGCGAGCCTTGTCTTGGTCCGCCCGGATGCCGCTGCGCAACTGGACGTCCTGCGTGCCATGCTGCCGCCCACTGCAGGTGCCAGTCTGCTGGCCGACGGTGTGTTGGTCATACGTCAACTGGCTGAGGACAGCTTTGTGTTGCGCCGTGATCTGATGCCCATCCTCAGCCATCTGACGAACAATTCCCTGCCCATTTCATGGAGGCTTTGAGCCATGCAACTGACCCCCCGCGAAAAAGATAAATTGCTGATCTCTATGGCCGCCGAGGTGGCGCGCAAGCGGCTGGCGCGCGGTGTGAAGCTGAACCACCCCGAGGCAATTGCCCTGATCACCGATGCGGTGGTTGAGGGCGCGCGCGACGGGCGTTCTGTCGCCGATATGATGGAGGCGGGCGGGCGCGTCATTACCAAAGACCAGTGCATGGAAGGGATCGCCGAGATGATCCACGAAGTGCAGGTCGAGGCCACATTTCCCGATGGCACCAAGCTTGTCACAGTTCACAACCCAATCAGGTAGGCGCATATGATCCCCGGAGAACTCTTTCCCGCCGAAGGCAATCTTGTCCTGAACGCAGGCGCTGATGCCATCACACTCATGGTTGCCAATACCGGCGACAGGCCGGTGCAGGTCGGCAGCCACTACCATTTCGCCGAAAGTAATCCCGCACTTGATTTTGATCGCGCCGCGGCACGCGGTATGCGGCTTGATATCGCCTCAGGCACTGCCGTGCGTTTTGAACCGGGCCAACGCCGCGAAGTGCAGCTGATCCCGATCAGTGGCGCGCGGCGCATCTTTGGCTTTAACCAACAGATCATGGGAGACCTGTAATGCCCGTCGAGATTTCCCGCGCGCAATATGCCGCGATGTATGGCCCGACCACGGGTGACAGGCTCCGCCTTGCCGATACCGATCTGGTGATCGAGGTCGAGCGCGACCTGACCACATATGGCGAAGAGGTGAAATTCGGCGGTGGTAAGGTGATCCGCGACGGTATGGGGCAATCCCAGGTCACCCGGGCGGGCGGGGCCGTGGATACGGTGATCACCAATGCGCTGATCGTTGATCATTCCGGCATCTATAAGGCCGATGTCGCGCTCAAAGACGGGTTGATCCACGCGATCGGCAAAGCGGGCAACCCCGACACCCAGCCCGGTGTGGATATTATCGTGGGCCCCGGCACCGAAGTGATCGCAGGCGAAGGCCGTATCCTGACCGCAGGCGGCATGGACAGCCATATCCACTTTATCTGCCCCCAGCAGATGGAGGATTCGCTGCATTCCGGTGTGACGACCTGCTTTGGTGGGGGCACGGGGCCTGCCCATGGCACATTGGCCACCACCTGCACGCCCGGTCCGTGGCATATCGGGCGGATGTTGCAGTCTTTCGATGGCATCCAGATGAACATCGGCCTGTCGGGCAAAGGCAACGCAAGCCAGCCCGCGGCATTGGTCGAGATGGTTAACGGCGGGGCCTGTGCGCTGAAACTGCATGAGGATTGGGGCACGACACCCGGCGCGATTGATTGCTGCCTGTCGGTCGCGGATGACATGGACGTGCAGGTGATGATCCACACCGATACATTGAATGAATCGGGCTTTGTCGAACACACCGTTGCGGCAATGAAAGGCCGCACGATCCATGCCTTCCACACCGAAGGGGCAGGTGGCGGGCACGCGCCCGATATCATCAAAATTTGCGGTGATGCCAACGTGCTGCCGTCTTCGACTAACCCGACACGGCCTTTCACCGTCAACACGCTGGAAGAGCATCTGGATATGCTGATGGTCTGTCACCACCTTGATAAATCCATCCCCGAGGATATTGCATTTGCCGAAAGCCGTATCCGCCGCGAAACGATCGCCGCTGAGGATATCTTGCATGATATGGGCGCGTTTTCGATCATTGCCTCCGACAGTCAGGCCATGGGCCGTGTGGGCGAGGTGATCATCCGCACGTGGCAAACCGCTGATAAGATGAAAAAGCAGCGTGGACGTCTGGCCGAGGAAACGGGCGAGAACGATAACTTCCGCGTGCGCCGCTATATTGCGAAATACACGATCAACCCCGCGATTGCCCAAGGTGTCTCCCATGTGCTGGGCGATATCAGCGTCGGCAAGCGGGCCGATCTGGTGCTGTGGTCACCTGCGTTTTTCGGGGTGAAGCCCGAAATGGTGCTGATGGGCGGCATGATTGTCGTGGCGCAAATGGGTGATCCCAACGCCTCGATCCCGACACCGCAACCGGTCTACACACGGGCGATGTTCGGGTCCTATGGCAGCGCCCAACGCCATAGCTCTGTTAGCTTTATTTCAGGCGCGGCCGAAGCCGCTGGTCTGCGTGATAGCTTGGGTCTGGCCAAGCAAACTGTCGCGATCAAGAACGTGCGCAAGATAGGCAAAGCGGATATGATCCTGAACGCGGCACTGCCCACGATCGACGTCCACCCCGAAACCTATGAGGTGCGCGCCGATGGCGTTCTGCTGACCTGCGAACCTGCCGACGTGCTGCCGATGGCGCAGCGCTATTTCATGTTTTGAGGGCTGATATGCAACAGTTACCCATCGCACAAACCATTCACCGCGCAGGCCAATGGTCTGGCTCTGCCGCGCAATGCGAACTCGATTATGCCGCGCGGTTCCTGCGCCGCAAAAGGCTGATGACCACCACTGGCGAGCCTTTCCTGATTGATTTGGCGCAGACGATGTCGCTTGATCATGGCGATGCGCTGGAACTGGACGACGGGCGGTTGGTTGAGATTTGCGCGGCCCAAGAAGCGCTTTACCGTGTGACCGCCGCCGACCTTGTGCGCGTGGCATGGCATGTGGGCAACCGTCATACGCCTTGCCAGATTGCGGATGATCACCTGTTGATACAGGCCGATCCTGTGATCGGACATATGCTGGAGCATGTCGGTGCCACGGTCACACCTGTGACGGCAGCATTTACCCCCGAAGGTGGCGCATATGGTCACGGACGCACCCATTCCCACGAACATGTCGCCACCGCCCATGACCACTAACCGCGATATTCTGACCCTGGCGCAATGGCTGTCGCCCGCCTTTCCTGTTGGGGCTTTTGCCTATTCGCACGGGCTTGAGGCTGCGGTGCGGGTGGGGTGGATCAAGTCGGGTGATGATCTGGCGGAATGGTTGCGCGACGTGATC
>NZ_DASYOK010000317.1:0-3045 GCF_036007805.1 Yoonia sp. | reverse complement strand
TCCCAATGTTGCAGGGTCGTCATGATCGGCATGTTGTTGGTTTCCAACATGTACAGACCGGGGGTGAAGACATCGGCCAACTGGCCTTCGTGGACAAAGACCGCCGCCTGACCTTCACGTACCGTCAGCTTGGCACCGTATTTGATCTCATGGCCCTCACGCTCGAACCGCCAGACCATGGTGTCGCGGGTGTTGTCGGTCCAATGGATGACGTCAATGAATTCACCGGTCAGAAAATCGAAAATGCCCATGGTATGGTCTCCGTCGTTAGGTGGTTGGGACGCGGCGCATCCGGTTAGCTTTGTCCAGGTGAGAGGTATTCACGCGCAAGCATACGCGCAATAGGGGCGGCTGTCGCAGGGTCCATGCCGGTTTGCAGGCGCGGGTCATAGAGCATCCGCAACAAGAGTTCGTCGTGTTCGGTCAGCAGCGCGAATTCTTCGTCGTCATTAAAAATCGAGGGGCGCGCTTGCGGGCTGTCGTTGGCAAGTCCCATGCCTTGGGCCAATTCCTCGTGGATACAGGCACTGCGCATCAGGCTGGGGTGTTCGGCGCGGATCATCGCGACGGCTTTGGTATAGTTGGACCGGCCGGGGGCGAAAGTGCCGATCACAAGGCAAAGCTGGTCGCGGGGCAGGTTTACGAAGGTGCGCACGGTCGCGTCCGAAATATTTGGGATCAGGGCGCGCAGGCGTGGACCATAGGCGCGGCGGTCGTCCTCACCCAGAAAAAGCACGCGGAAATTGGGGTTCTGGTCAGTGATCTCGATCGGCACGCCTGTGACACGTGACAGGCGCGCGGCATAGGCGCTTACACTGGCCAGATCTGCATCGCGCTGGGCGAGGGGGACGGTATCACCGAATTCCACCGACATGCGGATCGGGGTCGTCCAGCGGCGTAGTTTGGAAACTGTGACCTGTGGTATCAGGAAATCACTGTCGTCGCGGTATTCGTTGAAAAGCGCGATGCGCACAAAGTTGCGCGCGAGTTGGGTATCTGTGAACGGCGTATCCGTCCCGCCTCCATCACCCCGCATCAGGCCTTGGTTCAGAAGATCGTTTTGCAAACGGCCATAATAGACCGCCAGATCCTTGCTGGCCTGACTGGGGGTTGTGACAACGGGGGTCGGGTCGGGCGTGGGGGCCGTCACCGGTGGCGGCGGTGCGGGTGTCGTGACCGGAGGTGTCATCAACTGGCACCCCATGACACCCGTCGCAAGGACGAGCATCGCAAGACGCCGTGTGATACCCCCGATCATCATAGCCTTTTAGCGGCCTGTCGCGGTGCCGATGGTGTCGCCTGTGCCGGTTTTGCGCGCCTTGGCGGAGGCAAGGGTTTCTTTCAGCTCCTGCTCCATCTTCTGCAACTCGACCTCGGCCTCGGCGCGCTTGCGCTTGCCTTCGTCGGCAATCTCGAGGCTTTCATTGATCGTGGCAATCAGGTTGGCGTTGGCCGCTTTCACTGCGTTGATGTCAAAGACACCGCGTTCCATTTCCTCGCGGATGGTGCGGTTGGCCTGCCGCAGGTTCTCGGCGTTGGCTTTCAGCAATTCATTGGTCAGATCATTGGCGTCACGCACCGCCTCTGCCGCTTCCGTAGAGCGCTGGATCGTCACCGCCTGCGCCAGTTGGGTTTCCCACAGTGGCACCGTGTTCACCAAGGTTGAGTTGATCTTGGTCACCAGAGACTTGTCGTTTTCCTGCACCAGACGGATCGACGGCAAGGATTGCATTGTGACCTGGCGCGTCAGTTTGAGGTCATGCACACGGCGTTCCAGATCATCGCGCGCCGCGCGCAGATCGCGCAGTTCCTGCGCTTTCATCACGGCCTGTTCTTCGGCGGCGGCCTGCACCTCGGCCTCTTTGGCGGGGATTGTCGTGGCGTCCAGATCGGCGATCTTGGCTTCGCCTGCTGCGATATAAAGACCCAGTTCATCATAGAATTGCAGGGTCTTGTCATAAAGCATATCAAGGCTTTCGATGTCTTTGAGCAGCACATGTTCATGCTTGAGAAGATCATCGGTGATATGGTCGATCTGGCCTTGGACTTCTTCGAAACGGGCGGCGAACTTTGCCATGGGTGCGGCACGGCCCAAGAGCTTTTCCCACCAGCTGCGCTTGCGGCGCACATCCAGTTCCGAGATCGAAAACCCGCGGATCGTGGTCACGATATTGCGCAGGCTGTCACCCGCGGGGCCTACGTCCTTGTTGCGCACGCCTGCCAGCATGGATTGGCTGATGACCTGCAATTCGGCCTGTGCCGAGGAGCCGAAAGACACAATGGAATTGGTGTCTGCGATATTGATCTCGGCCACACGTTTCTGGATCTCGGCGCTGGTTGGAGCGTCTGCGGCCTCAAGCGTGATGAGTTCACTCTTGGGTTCAGGCAGAACAACAGCGGTGATTTTTTCAACTTCGGCAAGCGCGGCTTCAGCCTTTTGGCGGATCGTTTCAGACATTAGTCGTTCCCTTTCGTTTTCAAATTGACGCCCTCACGCTGGAGGCGGTCACGCAGTACATTAATTTCAATATCCATATCGCTGCGGTCATCGAGCATCATCTTGTCGGTGCGTGCAGCAAAATTCTGTTCAAGATCATCCAGCAGCGCCTCATAGGCGGCGCGGGCATCGGCGTCTTTGTTACGGTTGTAAAGATCGACGAACTTGAGTGTCGCGTCCCGTGCGCCCATCAAATAAACGCCGAGGAATTTGCGCGCACCGGTCAGGTCACGCGGGTCTTCCTCAACGGTGCGGATCATGCGGCGGGCGATCACCTGAAAATCCTCGACGCGTTCTGTCAGGCGGCGGTCGGAGACAGTCTCGATCTGGCGTTTCATGACGTCCAGATGCGCCTCGGCCTGATCGACAACGCGGGCGACGCGGTCTTGCTGAAAGCTGTCGATCCCTTCCATGCGCTTGTCCGTCATCGGGTCAATCCCGAAGGTCGCGGTATGCAGACCAGCCGCGGCGATCCCGTAGAGGACGGCGCCAATCGCGCCGCTGTCACCCGTATAGGCCGCGATGGTCACGCCCACCCCTGTGAGTGC
>NZ_DASYOK010000316.1:0-42935 GCF_036007805.1 Yoonia sp. | reverse complement strand
AGCGCGACAATCTGGATGAGATTTCGTATTGCCTCATCCGAGGATGTTCCCGAAGCATCATGCTGTTGCCTCACTCATTTGTTCCCGAGAACTCTTGCCCGTGGTGGTGTCAGGTTCGGTGGGTTCCAGATGACCTCTGACGCGCGCAGCCTCCAAATTGCGCAGCGCGTCAGAGGTCATCGGCGGTTGCACATCGTCATTGGTGCCAAACACCAATGTTCTGGCCATGTCTGCCCGCCAGATTTTAAGGCGGCGCTGCACCGTGCGGATTAACGCGTCAGGATAGTCATTCGGATGAGCTGCCTGAAGCCTGACCAAGAGCTCGCGCCCGGTTTGTATCAGCGGGCGGAGCACTTCGGATTCAAAATAGCTCAGACTGAGCACATATGTTGTGAATAGCGCATGCTTCCATTGTCCTGCCTCAAGGATACTTCGAATGCTTGGTGAACTATCTTCTGCTTTTCCGCTTTTACTCAAGTCCACCTCACCCTGTGTACAGAGATGATGCGCATTCTAGGTATCTTCATTTATTCGCTGACCGCCAGCCGCGTTACACGCTGGTCAAATCCGCGCTTGACGGATTCGAACAAGCCCATCGGGAAACCGGCGGGCATTTCTGCCAAGGCCTTCGCAAAGGCTTCTTCAGTTACTGTTTCAATGTCCTTGAAAATCCGCGCAATTTGTTCGCGCGAAAAACCTGCTGCCAAGCCTGTTTCCACAAAGTGGCGACCGAGAATGTCAGAGACCTTATAGTGGCGACTTTTGCCAAGGCGCATTGCGAGCTTCATGTCCTTGATCTGAAGCTGACCAGCATCAAGCGTCGGCTGCACCGTCAGGACATCATACAGCGGGGTCATGGTAAAACGCCCAGCTGGTGTTAGAGCGATACTGAAGTTCTTTGCATGACCATCCGTCGCCCCAATCAACCAGAACAAGATGTTGGCTTTGAAGAAATTGGCGCGGTCGCGAAGCGGCTCATCGCTTCCTTGGAGCAGATCGCAGATTTCAACGATACCAGGACCGCCTTCATTCTGATACTTGCGTGTCGGCGAAATGGACAATGCCTGACAGCAATCCTCCTGGGGCAGGCGGATCAGCCTTCCGTCGCGGGCGCGCAGGCGATCAAAGCGCTCGATGACCAGCACCTTCGTATCTGCAAAAGTCGTAATCTCGGTTTGAGCGACTGGAATACCGAACGCGGCCATCAGGCGAAGACAGAAATGCTCGTTCTCAATGCTATCGGTCAGGTCCATGCCGTTGGGCAATTTTCCAATCGCAGGCTTGAAGATATGCGTCGTCGGAGTCGTGCCTGTTGGCTCAATCCATTTGCCCTCGTGATAGAGTAGCGCAGTCTTTTCCTGCGCACCGGCAACCGAAATTCGGAAGTCGGTCTCACGGCGGATACCAAGCGGGGTGCGCTTGAGGTCTTTGAGCATTGCCGCGATCTGCTCGTCACTCAAAGGCTCGCCGATCAGTTCGTCGGACGCTTCTGGCTCTTCACCTTCTGGCAAGAATTGCAAAGCGCCTACGCAGTCCCGGCCAATCTTTGCAAGTAGACTGTAAGCATCCAGACCATCTGCGCCTATGCGCTCAGCCACGCGTCTGCGAATATCATCATTGTCGGGTAGCAGATTGTCGAAGACGGCGATGACGGGCGGTCCCACATAGCGCTCTGACCTTAGTGGTAGCGAGCGTGAAACGGGCAGGGTGTTTTCCCAAGCCAACCATTCCGGGGCATAGGTGAAGGCAAACGCCCCGTCTGGTTCACGGAAGAACTGTCCGACCTTTCGGCGGTTCATGAAGACATCAAGCGGCGCGTATGTTCGCTTGCGCCCCATCAGAAAATATCCTCAAGGTCGCCGGGTTTCATCTTGCTGCGCGGGACAATCTGAATTTCCAAGTCAAGCGCCGCGAGCAGGTCGAATATTGTATCCAGCTTAGCACCGCTTGCGCTGGTCTCGATGGTCGAGATGGTCCGCTGCCAGATGCCTGAGCGGCTGGCGAGTTCGGCCTGCGTAAGTTTCTTGGCCTTGCGAGCGTTGCGTAGTGCGTTGCCAACGTCCTTTGGGCTTCGGGCGATTTGATCCATATTGATGATCCTTTCATCATCATTATGATCTAGGGATCATTAAATGTCAATATGTCGTAAGGATCATATTTCCTATTTATGATGTGGAGAACATAAATATTGATTATGATCTATGCATCATAAGTCGCTGGATCACATCTCTCATGGCTTCAGGACCACGAGCCAATCTGAAATCTTCGGATTGCCCGTGACACTGTCAATGTATCCATCTACCGGCGAATAAAACTCGGCAGCGGTCAGGTTGCCTTCCACCACGAACAAGCGATCCCCTTCCTTAACCCGGTCTCCGATCTTCAGTGACTGGAAATGCAGAAGGTCAGGGGATGAGGTCGATCCGCGGCGGAAGCCGCGCCCTGTCTCTGTTTCAGTACCGCCGAAATCTAGGAAGAAGCCGGAACTCATAAGCGCGGAATGAATTCCGGAAACTGGGCTGCTGGGCCAGCGGGGGCGCTACAGACGCCTTATTCGGGCAGTGCGCGGCATGGATTTCGAAGAGTTTGCCCCCAGATTCGGCTAGCCGCACGACGGCGATGCTGCATGCATGGGACTTGGGGGTAAACGGACCGTTCCGTCGTTGCGAGGGCCGGTCCATGGGGCTGTCAGAGGGCGATCTTGTGATTATAATCGCGCTGGTTTACGTCAACACCACGTCAACCACTCAACGTCTTTTTGCCTACATCTCAAACCGTCTCAACGCACCCAATGTCGGTGGAAGTCGGTCAACAGATTGAATGAAAACAAAGGCTTATCGGATAAGTGGCTGATTTTAAATAATAAAGAAAAATCATAGGGTTACGACTCATAACCTGAAGGTCGTAGGTTCAAATCCTACTCCCGTAACCAAATTATACAAATAAAACAAAATCTTAAGTCTGTGGTAGCTTAATACCATCGGCCTTCTGCTCGTTTACGTCAACGCCACGTCAACACCACAACAGAAAAACAGCATTCGCAGGCAGTCGCGTGTATTGGCGGTTAGTCGCAGGCAAAGGCCAAGTCATTGCGTTATCGATGGCATGAGCTGCTGATGGTGCTTAATTGTAAGCGTAAACCTACGGGGAAGGCCGTCTTTCTGGTTTGAGGTTCGGGGCGTAGACCCGACGTTATGACCGACCATAGATTCAGACCCGCCGTAGAGATCCTATCTGTAACCGATACCGGGCGCCGCCGGCGCTGGACGGAAGCGGAGAAAGTTCGCATTGTTGAAGAAAGCTTTGGGGCACCTGGCCGGGTGGCCGAAACTGCCCGACGGCATGATCTGGGGCGGTCATTGTTGGTGCGCTGGCGCCGGCAATATCGTGATGGTGAATTTGCCGTTGGTTCCGAGCCGCCCCGGTTTGCAGCGTTGACCATTCCGGAACAGGAAGTCTGTGGAATAGCATCGGAACGGGCCACGCCAGAAGTTGCTGTCGCGCCTGCATCATCTGGCTTGGTTGAAATTACTCTTGTGAACGGCTGGCGCCTGTCTGTTGCCGCCACTCTTGAACCGGGGCTGCTGATGCGCCTCGTGCAAGCGCTGGACCCGTCATGATCGCGTTTCCGGCTGGCACGAAGGTGTGGATTGCAGGTGGAGTGACTGACATGCGGCGTGGGATAAACACCTTGGCATTGTCGGTGCAGCAAGGTCTCGGGCGTGACCCGCATGCGGGTGAAATCTTCTGCTTCCGGGGGCGTAAAGGCGACTTGGTCAAGCTTTTGTGGCATGATGGGGTCGGTATGTCTCTGTATTTGAAACGCCTCGAGGCGGGCAAGTTCATCTGGCCTGTGAGCCAGGACGGGACGGCTGTGGCGATATCAGTTGCACAGCTCGGCTATCTTCTGGAAGGGATCGACTGGAGAAATCCACGCTGGACACAGAGGCCTAAGACGGCTGGATAATTTGTAGAGAAACGCCTGTTTTTATTGGTCTTTCGTTGTGTTCATGGTAGACATTTGCCATGTCCAATGCAGCCCTGCAAATCGCCGAATTGAGCACCGCACTTGCCGCGCAGACCGCCCGTGCGCAAGCTGCAGAGGCCGAATTGGCGCAAGCCCGCGCCTTGGCATCCTGCACGGAAGCGATGATCCAGGAGTTGAAGCTGGAGATCGCCAAGCCGCGCCGTGACAAATACGGCATCTCTTCCGAACGTCGCGCGCGACTGATTGATCAGCTGGAATTGCAGCTTGAGGAATTGGAAGCCGCCGCCACCGAGGATGCGCTGGCGGCTGAACAAGTAGCAGCACAAGACAAAACCAGTACCGTCCGCGCCTTCACGCGGCGCAAGCCAGTGCGCAAGCCCTTTCCCGACCACCTGCCGCGCGAACGTGTGGTGATTGAGGCGCCAACCAACTGCACCTGCTGTGGTTCAGACCGCATCGTCAAAATGGGTGAGGATGTTACCGACACGCTGGAAGTCATCCCGCGTCAGTGGAAGGTGATCCAAACGGTCCGCGAGAAGTTCACTTGCAGGGACTGCGAGAAGATCAGTCAGCCACCCGCTCCATTCCACGCGATCCCGCGTGGATGGGCAGGGCCGCAGCTGATCGCGATGATTGCTTTCGACAAATACGGGCAGCACCAGCCGCTGAACAGACAATCCGAGCGAATTGCACGAGAAGGTATCGACCTCAGCCTTTCCACTCTGGCTGATCTGATTGGTCACGCCTGTGTGGCGCTGGCCCCGATCCATGCGCTGATCGAGCGCCACGTGCTGGAAGGTGCGCGCCTGCATGGCGATGATACGACGGTGCCGCTTCTGGCACGTGGCGGCACCAAGACTGCGCGGCTGTGGACTTATGTGCGCGATGACCGACCGTGGGATGGCGGCACGCCGCCTGCGGCTTTCTTCAAATTCTCGCCTGATCGTCAGATGATCCACCCCAACAAGCATCTCACTGGATGGCAGGGTGTGCTGCAATCGGATGTCTATGGCGGTTACAATGATCTCTATCTGGCCGACCGCAGCCCGGGTCCGGTGCGCGCAGCACTTTGTTGGAGCCATGCTAGACGCAAGTTCTTCGAACTTGCAGATATCAAGGCCACAGCCCGCAAGGGTAAGAAGGTGGCAGAAGAGCTCTCACCCATTGCGTTCGACGCCGTGACGCGGATTGATGCCATCTTTGCCATCGAGCGCGAGATCACTGGCCTGTCAGCGGCAGCGCGTCATGAAGTCCGCCGGCAACGGGTCGTGCCGCTGGTCAATGATCTGCATGACTGGATGCTCGCGGAGAAGACCCGGATGTCAAAGCACAACCCTGTCGCCAAGGCGATGAATTACATGCTCGTCGGCGAGGGCCGCTGGGAAGCCTTTACTGCATTCCTTGACGATGGGCGCCTATGCATGACGAACAATGCCGCCGAGCGGGCCCTCAGAGGCATCGCATTGGGCAGAAAGTCGTGGCTTTTTGCAGGATCCGAACGCGGTGGCGACAGGGCTGCCTTCATGTATACCCTCATCGTCTCGGCAAAGATGAGTGACATCGACCCACAGGCTTGGCTGGCCGATGTGCTCGCCAGCCTGCCGGATACCCCGATCTCGCGCGTGCATGAATTGCTGCCATGGCACTGGAAGACCGCAACGGAATTGAAGAGGATTGCCGCATGACGCTGGTCGCGCGCCTCAAGGTGACATTATCTGACGTCGAGCCTCAGGTATTGCGGCGCTTCGATGTGCCACTGAAGATCAAACTCAACCGTCTGCACGACGTGATCCAAGCCGCCATGGGCTGGACCGACAGCCACCTCTATGAGTTCCGGGCCGGCGGCGTTGGCTGGGGTGTCCCATATCCTGAATATGATTACGACGGCCCGCTGCCGGCCAGCAAATCCAGCCTGCTTGATGTGCTCGAGGATGTCGGCACCAAGACCATCCATTACATCTACGACTTCGGCGACAACTGGCACCATGTGATCAAGGTCGAGAAAATCGACGATGCCATCCCGGGTGCCAATTACCCGCGCCTTATAAGAGCTATCGGTGCTTGTCCCCCTGAAGATGTGGGTGGGTTCCCCGGCTACGCCGACTTCGTTGACGCCATGGCAGACCCCAAGCACGAAGAGCACGACCGGATGCTGGAATGGTATGGGGGGAAGTTCGATCCCGATGAGGCTGAATTCGGTCGCATCCTCGACAACTTCGAACGCCTCGCCAAAAAGTGGGCTCCAAAGCCGCGCAAACCAAAAGCAGTTCCAAAACCTACCTGATCAATAAGGCACGCCAGCGGCCTTCGGCGGATGCTTACTTGTAAGCGGCGGCCCCGCCCCATTGATTTGGCCTGTTCCTGACGCGTGAGGTGCCTGCGAGAAGGTCTGCGTTAGCAGATGGATGTTGCGCATGGCGGACGGTGGCGATGGATTTATGGGGGTGCAGGATCTGCATGAGCAAGGATCGCCCGCATTTGAAGCTGCCATGCCGATCCCGTCGCAACTGCTCAAGGCCGAAATGGCCGAGCGCGAGGTGCGCTCTATCGCCTATTACATGAAAGCGGCCCGCTTTCCGGCTTACAACGACCTCTCTGGCTTCGACTTTGTCGCCAGCGAGATCCGCGAAGCCTTGGTCCGACAACCCCATGGTTGCGAGTTCATGGACGTGGCCGACAATGTTGTACTGATCGGAGGCCCCGGGACAGGCAAATCGCATGTTGCAACTGCCCTCGGCATTCAGGCCAATGAGCATCACCGTAAACGCATGCGCTTCTTCTCGAACGTCGAACTGGTCAACGCACTGGAACAGGAAAAAGCCCAAGGCAAAGCAGGGAAGATCGCCGAGACGCTGGTCAAGACCGATTTGGTGATCCTAGATGAACTGGGATATCTGCCGTTCAGCGCCTCTGGCGGTGCGTTGCTCTTCCATCTTCTGAGCAAGCTGTATGAACGCACAAGTGTCATCAGCACCACCAACCTTAGCTTCAGTGAATGGGCCAGCGTCAAAATGACCACAGCACTGCTCGATCGACTTACCCATCGCTGCCACATCCTCGAGACCGGCAATGACAGCTACTGCTTCAAGGCCAGCTCCGAAACAACGAAGAAAAAGCGGAAGGAGGCAACAGCATTAACGCCATCATAATCAGCAGATCATAACGATTGTGTGGGTCAGATCTCGATGACAATACCGGGTCAGTTCTCATTGACAATCAACAGGCGATCAAGGCCGGAACCGAGATCGAAAAGGTTTTCCCCCGCTTAATCACCGTGTTGACCGAGACCTCGGGTGAGGGCGTGACGTTGAAGGTCCACTTCTCAAAGCAGGAGGGCGCCCCTGTCCCATTGTCCTCCGGCCAATAGCGAACAAGACCTCGCTCCTTTACCTCAGACGACGGCGACTGTCGCGCCGTGTCCCAAGATAGACGCCGTTTTTCGGCCCGCAGAAATTTCTTTGACCAGCAGTTATACAAGCTCTCGGCGATCCATTCACGGCGCCACAGCACCGATAATCTTTTCATGCCGCACAGACCTGACAATCTGATGATTGCACAAATTAGCGCTATTTCACTCTACCACGGCATTCTTTACGAGATCCATGAACAGTTTGACACCGCGCACCGACTTTCTTTCTTTCAAACAAATGGCGTAGCTTTCTGTCACGGGAGGATTATCGGCAATCCTGACATAGTGAAGATCTCTATCCGGCACCATTTCGTCAATACTGGTGATCCCTACGCCAAAACCGGCGCGCACCGCTTCGCGCAGGGCATCGCGGGACAGTTCCATCACGACATTTGGCCGGATCGCCGCCGCCTGAAGGGTCTCTTCGAATTTGCGCCGTGTCATCGACCCGGTCTCGCGCATGATAATGCGCTGACCATCACATTCGTTTATATTTATACTGACGCGCTGCGCCCAGGCGTGATCGGAATTGATCAAAAGCACGACCTCATGGCTGCCCAGTTTGATTTGCTCCAGCCGCGGGTCTGAAATACGCGAGCCGGTGATGGCGACATCGACTTCGTAATTCAGCAGTTTTTCATAGATCTGTTCCGAATTGCCGCTTTCGAGGAAAATCTGGATCAGAGGGTAGTCCTTGTACAATTGTCCCAGAATATCCATGACGAAAAATGGCCCCACAGTCCCGATGCGCAGCTTGCCCGCAACCGAGGTGCTATGTGACAAAAGCAATTCAACGGCTTGTTCTTCAAGGGAAAAAATTTGCCGTGCAAGTTCATACAAACGCTCGCCCTCGGAGGTCATGGTGATGCTGCGCGGCGTCCGGTTGAATAGCTGGATCCCGAAGGTTTCTTCCAATCCCTTCACCTGCGTTGTGACAGTGGGCTGGCCAATATTAAGAAGATTTGCCGCTTTGGTGACACTTTTTTCCCGTGCGACCGCGTAAAATGACCTCAACTGGCTAAAATTCACAAAGTTGATTTTCTTGCCGACGGTCGACATGCCAGGCTCCCTCAGGTTGGTGGATGGTGTCAGCTGGACTGCAGCAGCGCAGTTAGAATGGAATTGTCTTCGGTGAATTCACTCAGAATAGTGTAGTGGTTTTTGCTGGAAATTCTTGCCCTTTCGACGCGCCCGCCTGTTTCAGTTATTTTCGAAAAATAGGTGTTGGTCTGTTGATGAAACGCTGGCGTTTCATCGGACCCGAACGCAAGGATCATTCGCGGCCCATCCGCCGAGACAGCCGGAACGCTGAGCTTTGAAGCGTCGTCTGCAGAAAGTTCCAAAGAAGCATTAAGGGTCGTTTTACGCAACGGCGCAAGATCAAACAGACCGGAAATGGCAAGGCATGCGGCCGGCGCCGTGACACCGGTTTGCGGATGCGTCGCCTGCCATGCTGCAATATGACCCCCCGCCGAATGGCCGGCGCAACTCCAGTGACGCGGTCTGCGCCCCAAGGCCTCCAGATGATCGAAAACCCGGGGCAGCGCCCTCGACGTTGCGTCAAGCACCTGATCGAGGGATACCTGTGGGCACAGCGGATAGGACGGCACGGCGACGGTGAAACCCGCCTTCACCAACTGTGCGCCGATGAAACTGAACCGGTCGCGGTCAAGGCTTTGAAAATATCCACCGTGAAAAAACACGACAAGCGGCGCGGCGCGTTCGGGTGCGATGAACAGATCGAAACGTTCGCGCGGATGGGGCCCATAAGGAACACCGCCGTGGAAACAATCCAGCCTGCGCGCCGCCGCGCTTTCGTAATCATAAAACGCATAAACCTCATCGCGTTCCGGGTGCCTGTCGCGAAAAACATACCCCGTCTGTTCGGTCAGGTCCGCCACTATTCGAAGTGCACGACAGAGCGCACGGACTCGCCTGCTTTCATCAGATCGAACCCCGTGTTGATCTCCTCCAAAGTGAGCTTGTGCGTGATCTGACCGGACAGCGAAATCTCGCCGGTCATGTAAAGGTCGATCAATCGGCCCAGCCCCGAACGCCCCTTTATGCCCCCGAAATAGCTGCCTTCAATGATTTTTCCATAGCGCACATCGACGGGCGGGAACGACAGTTCGGATCCGGGCGCCTCAACACCCAGCAACACAGCCTTGCCCCAGGCAGGGCGCGCCGCATCAATGCTCTGGCGCATGACGCGCAGCACCCCTGTGCATTCGATCGCCACATCCGCACCACCGTCGGTCAGGTCGCGGATGGCCGTGACGACATCGTCGGTGTCGGTGGCGTTTATAAAATCCGTCATGCCAAGACTGTTGGACAGGGCGGTTTTATTCGAGCTTATGTCAACGCCGATAATCTGGCGCGCCCCGGCGATCCGCGCGCCCTGAATAGCATTCACACCAATCCCGCCGAGCCCGAATACCACGACCCGGTCGCCGTGTTGCACATTGACCAGCGCGGCACCGACGCCGGTGGTCACCCCACAACCGAACAGGCATACCTCTTGTAG
This sequence comes from Yoonia sp., assembly GCF_036007805.1. Classification (GTDB taxonomy): domain Bacteria; phylum Pseudomonadota; class Alphaproteobacteria; order Rhodobacterales; family Rhodobacteraceae; genus Yoonia. The sequence continues at coordinate 33,014 of NZ_DASYOK010000316.1, read as the reverse complement.
GGGTGCATCCTTGCGGATCTTGGCTAGTGCGATTTCAGGTACCACAGTCAGGCGCGAAAACGTCGATGTGCCCATGAAATGGTGGATCGGTCCCGACCCGTCACTGAACCGCGCGGTCCCGTTGGGCATGACACCGGCGTCGCGGGTTTTCTTGATGCTCCAACACAGGTTGGTACGCGCGCTACGGCACATGGAGCAGATTCCGCATTCGGGCCCGTAGAGCGGAATGACATGATCGCCAACCTCAAGGCCCGTCACGTCGGGCCCTATTTCAACGACCCGCCCCGCTCCTTCGTGGCCCGCAATCAAGGGGTAGACAACACTTGGATTCAGACCATCCAGTGCGGTCAAATCGGTATGGCACAGTCCGGTTGCCGCCAGTTCGACAAGAACCTCGCCGGCCTGCGGCGGCGCGACAAGGATTTCGGCAATACGCAGGGGTGTGTTTGGTGCGTCACAGATTGCGGCCATGCTGCGGTACATGTGATGGCTCCTCTCAGGTTGTGGGGCTCAGTTGACGAAACGATGCGCGATCGCTTCGGCGTCAAAGTCGGGGCGGTCGAATGCGCCGGAGATACGCCCCCGGTTCATCACGACAATCCGATCACACGCTCCCAGCATTTCCTCAAGTTCGGTGGTGATCAGGATGATCGCACGCCCAGAGGCCGCGAGGTCCTGCAAAGCGGTCCAGATTTCGGCCTTAGCGCCTATATCAACCCCGCGTGTCGGATCCTCGGCGATGATGATGTCGCCTTCCCGGGCGACCCATTTGCCAATAACGACCTTTTGCTGATTGCCACCCGAGAGGTTTTTGACTGGCTGGCGCGGGCTGCTGACCTTTGTCGATAGTTGTCGGATCAAGCGGTCCGCCCAAGTGCGGCGCATACGCGGATGCACAAAGCCAAGGCGGCGGATGCGGTCAAGCACTGTCAGGGTCAGATTGTCTTCGACGGACATTTCAAGGACCAACCCCTCTTCTTTGCGATCCGCCGGCATAAATGAAATGCCCTGCGCGATGGCGCCCCTTGGAGTTGTCAGGCGCACCTGTTTGCCGTGAACCTTGATCGTGCCGCATGTCGCGGGCAAGGCCCCGAAGATCGAGCGCACGACAGCTTCGCGCTGACAGCCCAGCAAACCAGCCAGCCCGAGGATTTCACCCTTTCTGACGCTGAAAGTTACCGCGTCAAAAACTCCGTGCACGCCCAGTCCCGCCACCTCCAGGGCCACCTCACCGAAGTCACGCGGTTTGTAGGACGACACGGCAGGGTCGTAGTTGCGGCCCACCATCAGTGACACAAGTCCGCGTTCGTCGATATCGGGCGTGGCGACCGTGCCGACAGTGCGCCCGTCGCGCAACACCGTAACCCGGTCCGCAACGGCAAAAATCTCGTTCAGGCGATGGGACACATAAACGATACCAAGTCCAGCATCGCGCAGTTTGATGATGATCTCCAACAGATGCGCAACCTGATTGTCATCCAGCGACGCTGTCGGTTCATCAAAGACCAGCACCTTTGGGCGGCTGGACAAGGCACGGCAGATCTCGACGATCTGCTGTTCGTTCAGGCTCAATTCCCCCACGGGTGTCGCTGGGTCAAGATCGACTTTGATCTCGTCCAAAATCACTTGGGCCATTTTCATCAGATCACTGCGGCGGCCGGATCTGCCTGTCGCTTCGCGTTCGCGCCCCAGGAAGATATTCTCGGCCACACTCAGATTAGGGCACAGCACAAGTTCCTGATGCACCATGGCCAATCTGTGCGCAATGGCCTCTGCCGGTCCATTCAGGCTGACGGTCTGACCCGATAGCTTGATTTCGCCGGAATCGGGAGGCAACAGGCCGTTGATGATCGACAGTAAGGTTGATTTACCGGCGCCGTTTTCCCCCACCAGGGCGTGCACCTCACCGGCGAGCACGTCAAAATCGACATGCGACAGGGCGATCACACCGGGGAAAGTGCGTGTGATATTGCGAACTTCAAGAAGGGGCGCCTCCATTTTCAGTACTGCCTCAGACGGCGCTGCAGCGCGCGATGTTCCGACATTGTATCACGCAGACTGTCATAGACCCTGCACCAGATTTCAAAGCTTTCGGCGTAGCGGGCGTGCATTTGCGGATCAGGTTCGATTGTTTCTTTTATTGAAATAATGTCTTTGAGGGGTGAAACTGGATCATCATAAATCCCCGCCGCGACAGCGGCAAGAATCGCATCCCCCAGCGGCGCGGCCTCGCCGATATCTGGCACTTTAAGCGGGATATTCGTGACATTTGCGGTGATCTGGTTCCAGAACCTGCTCTGGGTTGGGCCACCATTCAAAACAAGCTCGTTGATCTGGGCCCCGGCGGACCGGGCGATCTGAATGTTGGAATACAGATCAAAGGCGACCCCTTCGATCAGCGAGCGGATGAAATGCCCGCGCCCCATGGTCGGCAGCATTCCGAAGAAAACGCCGGAGGCTTCGCTGTTCCAATTGGGCGCAAGCGAGTTGCCCAGATAGGGCAGATACATCAGCCCATCCGCACCTGCGGTGATGTGTTTGGCCTGTTCGGTGAAGAAATCAAAAACATTGGTGTTCATACGCTCTGCCAGACGGTTTTCGCTGCCGCCAAAAGTATCGCGATACCACTTGAGAGAGGCGCCCGTGAACGCCATCGGCGCATCAAACATCGTCAGACCGGGTAGCACGTGGGGCCATTTAAGGATGCGGTATTCATCGATGGTCTGTTCGGTCGGGATCATGATCCCGATATTTGATCCGGTGCCCATTGAATAGAAGGCCTGACCTGCTTGGGTCACACCCACACCAAGGGCCGCGCAGCTGATGTCGGTGCCACCCGCTGCCACGATGGTGCCGGCCCGTAACCCTGTTTCGGCAGCGGCTTTGCGGGTTACTTCGCCCACAGGCTCATGGCTTCGATACAATTTGGGCAGCGTCGACGGCGGGATACCAATGGCCGTGGCGAGGGGTTCATTCCACGCTTCTTTTTGGTACTCATAGGGGTAAAAAAGGCCCGCATCACCGGTGTTCATCGAAAATGTGCCGGACAGGCGAAATGTGCAATAGCCCGACGGCGACAGAAACTTATGCGTGGCATCAAAGATGTGGGGTTCGTGTTTCTTGATCCACAGTGCCTTTGGATCAATGAACCATGGGGCCAGCCGGTTGCCGTTGTTGCTGTTAATCGTATCTTCGCCGACGACATCACGGATATCCTGGCATTCTTGCTCGGATCGTGAATCCATCCAAATCATGGCGCGGCGCAACGGTTCGCCCTTGTCATTGACCGGCAGGGTTACGCCAACCAGCCCCGACAGCGCCACAGCCGCGATATCATCGGCAAAATTCCCGCCCTCAAGGCATTGGCGGATCGCGGAAACGACAGCCTTCCAGTAATTGTCAGCCTCTTGCTCCGCCCAGCCGGGATGGGGGTGAAACAGCGGGTGTTCTTCGGACCCAAAGGCGACGACCTTGCCGGTCTGCGTGTTCAGAATGGTTGCCTTGACGTTGGTGGTGCCGATATCGACGCCAAGTGTAAGATGTTTGCTCATCTGAATTCCTCCCCAGAAATGATTGGCTACAGTCGTATTTTTTGTCTGCTGGCTGGGGACAAGCCCACGGCGACCAGCAGGGCCAGACCGACTGCCAGATTTTGATACCACGTCCCGATACCCCAGATGGACAGCAGGTTCAGACCGCCCGCAAACGCCATCGCGCCCAGCAACGTGCGCCAAGGCGAACCGATCCCCCCCGACAGGGCCGTGCCGCCGATCACCGCGATCGCGATGGCCGTCAATTCATAGCCGGACGCGAGCGGCGCATCGACAGATCTGAGTCGCGCGGTGAAGATCACGCCTGCGATGGCCGAACACAGGCCGCTGATGACAAAGGCGATCAGCACGTATCTGTCGGTCTTGAGGCCCGCATAAGCGGCCGCTTTTTCGTTGCCACCGACGGCATAGATACGCCGCCCGAAGGTTGTGGCCCCGATCAGCCAGGCCAGAAACACCAGCACCGCAAGAAACACCCAAAAGCTGAAGGGAACGCCGAAGATCGTGGCGGTCCCGATCCAGTCGATCGCCGGGGTTTGCAGATAATAGGGGCGGCCGCTGCTCAAGATAAAATTGCCGCCGCGCAAGGCAGTCAGCATGACCAGCGTCATGATAAAGGACGACACCTTGAGCCAGGCGACACCGATCCCGTTGACCAGCCCGGCAAGCCCGCCGATCAGGATCGTGAGCGCAACAAATATCCACGACGACCCCACAAAGGTGCTGCCCTTGACCAGCCAGCGCAACCCCAAAGCCTCGCCGACGGCGTTGGTCAGAACGACCGCCAGGATCACCGAAAAAATCATGATGGCGGCGACAGACAGGTCGATGCGCCCGGTCAACAAGACCACCGTCACCCCAAGCGCCAGCAGCCCGATGACCGCCATCGAGCGCATCAGTGTATCGAAGTTTTGGAGCGTCAGATAATAGGGCGAGGTGAGGCTGCCCAAGATCACGATGCCCAATATCAGCCAGATCAAAGGATCCCATGCCAGTTTGCGCATGAAACTGGTCCGCGGTGCGTTGATTGTTGTGGCGTTCATTTGGCAAAAATCCTGCTTCTGAGACCGGGCAATACCACGGCCAAAATGACCAGGGCCGTGACGACCTGTTGAACATAAATACTGACCCCAAGCTGGTTGAGAAGGTTGTTGACGACGCCGATGATCAACGCCGCCACCAAGGTGCCCAAGATCGACCCGGACCCACCGGCCAATGCGGCCCCGCCCAGCACGGTCACGGCCAGTACCTCAAGCTCAACCCCGGCGAAGGCGGCCGGATTTATGTAGGACAAACGGGCACTTTCCAGCATGCCCATCATCGCGGCCAGAAACCCCGAAATCATAAAGACGGTTATTTTCACCGCCTTGACCGGAATCCCCGAAAGCACCGCCGCGCGGCTGTTGCCGCCGGTCGCATAAAGTGCGCGTCCGAAGGCCGAATACTGTGTCAGGACGATCGTGCAGAGGCCAATGATCAACAACAGCGCGATTGGTGTTGCCAACCCAAAAAGTGTGCCGCTGCCAAACCAAAGATATTCGGGCATCGCGTCAGGGTAGGCTGCCTGTCCGCCCGACAGGATGTTGGCCAGTGAACGGGCGATACCCAGCATCGCCAGCGTCGTGATCAATGATGGAATACCGATAACCGAAGTCAGGATGCCGTTGATAAACCCGACACAAATCCCGGTGGCCAGGGTGGCAGAAATCACCAGCACCGCCGATCCGCTGGGCAGAAGCGCAGCCCCGACCATGCCAGACAAAACGGCGATCCCCGCGACCGAAAGGTCAATTTCGCCAGAGATGACGACCAAGGTCATGCCATAGGCAACAATGCCAATCCCCGCGACCGACAGCAGAATGATCCGCATGTTGCCAACCGAAAGATATCCGGGGGACAGCACCGCCCCCAAAAGCAGAAGCGCTATCAACACCCCAACTCGCGCCAGATCGGTTTTCGGCAAATCAAGAACTTTCTGCGTCAATTTTTGGCGTATCATTATTACCGCCGATGGCTGTGCTACGCTCATGCTATCCGCTTTCAATCAAGAAAAGTGTGCCCGCCGGACGCGCATTGTCCGGCGGGCAATCTAGTCTGCTCAGGCTTCAGACACGACGGGACCGTAGGCATAGGGCCACTCATCCGGCGTCAGCGTTTCAATGCCCTCGATGGTCATCTTTTCGCGTGTGACCATCGGCAGGTTGGGGGTCAGGATCAACTTTGGCGGTGCCTCGTTCATCCCCTCTACAGCGCCGATATGGCCAACCAGCGCGCGCAGGCCGATATCACCGATCAGCGGCGTGTAGGGCGCGACCATGTCGATCTCGCCGGCCTTGATCTTTGCCAGGATTTCCTTGGCGTCGTCGTTTGCCAGGATGATGATCTTGCCACTGTCACCGCTCTCCATGCGGTCCGCTTCTTGGATGGCACCCAGGGCGCCCAAGGCTTCTTCGCCCCCCGTGTTGAAGCTGATGTCGAACGAATCCGACGCCTGAAGCGCGTCAGCGGTGGCATCGAACGCCATGCTGCGCTGGCTATTGGTGTGGTAGTTTCCAGCGACCTCGAATCCGGCTTCATGTCCGATCACCTCAAGGAATGCGCCGGTGCGAATCGAATCCGCCGTGCTGCCAAGATCCTTGCGGTTCAGGACCATGTTACCGCCTGTCGCCACCTCTTTGAGGTAAAGACCTTGCTGCAAGCCGTTGGCATAGAAGTTGCCTAGAACCTCGGAGCTGATCGAGGATGAGGATGTGCGCCGATCAAGACTGACGACCGGAATACCCGCCTGAATTGCACGGTCCACAGGTGGCCCCATCGGTGCTTCGCGCGATGGCCACAGCAAGATACCGTCGAATTGTTTCGTGATCCAGGTGTCGATCACCTGCCCCATACGGTTGTCATCGAATTCAGCGTCGATGACCTCCAACTCGATATTGGGATGGCGGGCTGCCTCCCAAGCGACGGTGTCGGCCAAACTTACCAGCCAGGGATGGTTGAAGCCATGGAACACGAACCCGATCCGATAGGTCTTGTCCGGATTGAGGACTTCGCCCTCGGCAAGGGGGATGTAGTCGGTAAACGGGGCCTTAATGGCCAGCTTGCTGTAGGGACCTTCAAATTCCGCTCCCATTCCCGGCTCCCAGACAAACCCATCGACAAGTTCACCCGTTGGATAAATCTCGAGGTAATCGCGAAACCCGTCCCGGTCATAAAGGGCCTTCACACTGGCGTTGGGCATATCACCCGCAGTGCCCGCATATTGGGCGATGAGCGTGTTGATGTGGGTATGGATAGACGCCATTCCACCGTGGCTGTCCGCCCAGGCAAAATTTGGTGCCGTCAGCGTCGCCAGTGCAGATGCCGCCGTCCCACCAAGCATTGTTCTTCTTGTCAGTTTCATTAATTTTCTTCCTCCCTAAAGTTGAAAAGCCTGAGGCCGTTCGACAGACTACCCTGGATAGAGAATCTGATGCGGCATGCGGACGCGCAAGCCGAGTGCCGGCGCAACGCAGTTTACCCGCTGACTTCAGTTTATCTCCTCCAAAGATGGCTGAACGTAGGGTCGATATGTCACACCACTCAAATTCAAAAAATCAATGCCGCTATCATCTGATCACCGCGGGTCGACCAAGGCGATTATGATCAATCTATTGAAATCATGAATTTGAAAAAATCCCGCTCCCATTTCATCCTAATTGATAACGCCCTCGTCTGGCTCGGCCAAGGGGGATTGTATATTACATGGGGGACCTGAAAAAATGGACAGAAATGATTGGGCGCCAATCGGTACCGATGTCGTGAGCCGCAAAGACTTGAAACAGTATATGACGCGCAACAACAAGACCGGCCTTGTGCATTTTATGTTGCACATCGCCTCTATCGTGGGGGTTGGCACGCTTTTGTGGCTGACGGCGTTCAGCTGGTGGACCGTGCCGGTCATGTTTGCCCAAGGCGCCATGATCGCGTTCCTGTTCGCGCCGATGCACGAATGCGTTCACAGTTCAGCATTCAAAACCCGTCGTCTGAATATAATTGTCGGCCGCATTTCGGCAGTCATCATCATGCGCCCGTTCTTGTATCTGAAGTACCGCCACATGGCCCACCACACCTTCACGCAACACCCTGAAGGCGATCCCGACCGCGTAGATTTTCCGCGCGACATGTCCGAATATCTGTTCCATGTCTCAAGCGCCAATATCTGGCTGCGCATGATCAAGAACCTCACCAACCTGTCCCTTGGCCGCTTTACCAAAGAGGAGCGTGAGTTCATTCCCGAAGGCGAACTCAGCGCAGTCGCAAACGAAGCGCGGTTGATGGTCGGTCTTTATTTGCTGATCGCCGTCGCATCCCTTTGGTTCCAAAGCTGGCTGGCGATTTACGTCTGGGTTTTGCCGCGTATTCTGGGCGAACCCGCCCTGCGCGCCATTCGGATGATCGAACACACTGGCATGGAGGAATCCCCCAACATGCTTGAAAACACGCGCACGACGCACACCAATTTCCTTGTGCGGTTCTTCTACTGGAACATGCCCTATCACGCAGAACACCACCTTTACCCTTCCGTACCTTTCCATGCGCTGCCGCGCCTGCATGAGGAAAAAGTAGGCGCTCATCTTTCAGAAATCGCGCCGAGTGTGCTTTCGGTCCACTACAAGATCCTCAAGCGGCTGCTCGGTCGCGCCACTCCTCCGCACAAATCAGCTGTGTAGATCGTCAGCGGCACTCGAACGGGGCGGGCTAACATGCAGAAGACGCAGTATCTTATTATCGGGGCCGGTCACGCGGGTGTCGTGGCGGCAATGGCAGCGCGCGCCCGGGATCCCGACGGCACTATCTTGATGATCGGGGAAGAAGACACCTTACCCTATGAGCGTCCGGGCCTTTCAAAGTCGGTCCTTGCCGGAGATAAATCGCCCGACGCGTTGCAGATCTGCGACCACGAAAAACTCGCCCAGTTGGGAATCAAGACGATCCTGGGGATAACAGTTGACGACGTCAGTGCAAAATCTTGTCGCGTCAGGTTGAACGATGGGACGGTGTGGCAGTATCAAAAACTATTATTTGCCACAGGGTCACGGGTCAGACCATTGCCAGTGCCCGGCGCTGATCTGAAAGGGGTACACTATCTGCGAACCAAATCCGATGCGATCGCCTTGCGCGACACCCTGATGCATACCACGAACCTGATCGTTGTCGGCGCGGGGTTTGTCGGGCTTGAGGTCGCAGCCACCGCGCGAGAGGCGTTTGGCTGTAACGTCACAGTGGTCGAAGCCGGTCCCGAGGTCCTGCAACGCGCCGCCCCTGAACGATTGCGCGGCGCTCTTCGTGAAATGCACGAAGCGAGGGGCGTGACCTTTGTCCTTAAAACCGGGGTCGCGGGATTCGTGAATGACGAAGATCACGTTGCGGGCGTTTCTCTCGACGATGGGCAGACAATCAAAGCCGATGCGGTGGTGATCGGCATTGGCGCATTGCCCAACGTGGAAATTGCACGACAGGCAGGGCTTGATACCGCCGACGGCATCCTCACAGACGCGTTCGGGAAAACCTCCGATGAAAATATTTGGGCTGCAGGCGAAGTCGCGCGACATGTTTTTGGTGCCTGTGGCGCATTGGTCAGGCACGAATCCTGGCAGATGGCACAAATGCAAGCTGCTCTTGTCGGAGCCAATATGGCGGGTGCCGCCGATGAGATTTCCTATGTTCCCTGGTTCTGGACCGATCAATACGGGGTGAATTACCAGCTGCTTGGACGCACCGGACCGGACCTGAACGTCGCGGTGCGCACCTACGAAGCTCCAACAAGTTCAACCGTGATATATTTGGACGGCGATGCTGTCGTGGGTGCGCTGTGCATAAATGCCGGCAAAGACATCGCCCCGATCCGCAAGGCTATCACCGCTGGCCTTAGCGGCAAAATTGCGCGGCTTTCGGATGCCAGCATCAATCTAAAATCGGCATTTCACTAAACCACATAAAAAATGAAGATACAAATCCAGCAGGAGAATACAATGACAAGTCCACAATGGATAAAGGTCGCAAACGAAGGCGATATCGACGACGAGGACGCAATTTGCGTGACGCAAGAGGGCAGGAAACTGGCCATTTTCTTTGTCGAGGGCACTTATTACGCAACCGACAATCTGTGCACCCACGATGTGGCGAACCTGTCCGAGGGCTTCGTCGACGGTGCGACGATTGAATGCCCGCTTCATCAGGCCGTTTTTTGCCTCAAGACCGGGCGGGCCCTTGCGGCCCCTGCAGAAAAGTCAGTGCGCACCTATCCCGTCAAGGTCGAGGGTGGGGATATTCTGGTTCAGATGTGAGGTGCCAGCGGTTGCGACCCTCTCTTTTCCTTGGCGGAAAGGCACGGTCGAGAACGCTAATCGAGGGTCAAGACACTGATTGCCGCGCAAGTGCGACTGAGCCCGACTGGCCGAAGATGGCTGCTGAGATGAAGCGCAAGGGCGCGACGCTGCTGCTGCTCTGGGAGGAGTATCGGGCAGCTCATCCTTACGGCTATGGCTACACCTGGTTAGAGATATGGGCAAAAGTTGATGGTGTGGATGCCGCCACCTGAAGGCATCACAATGTGCCAAGTGCCGTCGAAAGAGGCCACGGAAGCATAGAAACTGGAGGCATCCACATGACACACGCTACCATCATCGGCATTGATCTTGCAAAGAACGTTTTCCATCTGCACGGGACACTTGACGACGGGACAGTGGTTTTCCGCAAAAAGCTGTCGAGGGGTCAGGTTTTGCCCTTCCTGTCCGAACAACCGAACAACCGAACTGCTTGGTTGCGATGGAGGCCTGCGCAACGGCGCATGACTGGGCACGAGAGATCGGCAAGCTGGGCCATGGTACGCGACTTATTCCCCCACGATACGTAAAACCCTATGTTAAATAATGCGTAAGCATTCGCTGGAGGCCGCGGTCAAGCGACCTTGACCAGGGGCGTGGCCCCGTCCCATTCCCACGGCAGCAACTCGTGCAGGCGCGAGACCGGCATATCGGAGATGCGGGCGATGACGTCGGCGAGCCAGGCCTGCGGGTCGATGTCGTTCAGCTTTGCGGTGCCGATCAGGGAATACATGAAGGCGGCGCGCTGCCCGCCGCGCTCGGACCCCGCGAAGAGCCAGGACTTCCTTCCGAGGGCCACGCCGCGGAGAGATCTTTCGGCGGCATTGTTGGTCAGGCAGACACGGCCATCCTCAAGGAACCGGGCGAAGCTTGTCTTATGACAAAACCTGGCTCCTGATGCAAAAAGGAGCCGCTGCCCAGCACCGCAAACTGCTGGGCAGCGGCGGGGGTGGCGTCGTGCGGAGCTTGGTCTTTTAGGACCGTGGTCGAGTTTGACGAACCCCCGTCTTTTCTCAAGGCCTGAACGGATACGTGGGCTACGGGCCCGAACGACAAGCAAAGGTAAATAGAAAAGATGGCAAAAGATACCATGGGAGTCGACGTGTCGAAAGACCGTCTTGACGCATTTTGGCACTCACAAGAAGAAGCGTGCAGTGTCGCCAACACCGCAGAAGGTTTTGAGCAGCTCTGCGCCTGGATTGGTCAAAAAGACGATGTATTGATCGTTTTGAAGCAACTGGAGCCTATCATCGTGGACTTGAGCGACACCTCAGTCTGGCTGGCCATCCTTATATTAAGGTAAATCCCAAGCAGGCACGCAGGTTTGCACAAGCGATCGGACGGCTGGCCAAAACAGATAGTGTCGATGCAAAGATGTTGGCGCGTATGGGTGTTGTTCTGGATCTGACCCCACAGCAAATCGAAAGCGAAGATGTTCATGATCTCAGAGAGTTACTGACAGCACGGCGCGCGCTGGTTAAGGATCAGATCACGGCAAAAACGCGCCTTTCCACAGCAGTGAACCCACTTATCCGTGAGCAACTAAGTCGCAGGATTGGCGATATTTCCGCTGACGTTAAAGCGTTGGATGAGGCGATTGCACAAATCGCAAAGCAGCGTGGAACCCTTGAGGAACGGATCCGCCGGCTGACGACAATTCCAGGCATAGGCAGATTGACCGCGACAACACTCTTAATCGACATGCCGGAATTGGGGCAACTTGATAGCAAAAAGATCGCTGCGCTCGCCGGACTGGCACCGATGACACAGCAGTCTGGTAAATGGCAGGGCAAGGAGAGGATTACTGGTGGAAGGGCATCCCTGCGGCGCGCCATCTACATGCCAGCGCTGGTCGCAATTCGCTTCAATCGCGACCTACATGATAAGTATCAGCAGATGGTGAAAGCCGGTAAGGCCAAAAAGGTAGCTATCACTGCCATCATGCGCCGCATTATCGTTCTGGCAAACACATTGCTACGCGAAGGACGAGATTGGCAGCCACAACGCCCTTGACCAAGACGGATACTCGACCGCCCGTTTCGGAAATGATTGCGTTCATCAAGGAACACCGGGAGGTGTGTGGGGTCGAGCCAATTTGCCGTGTTTTACAGATTGCCCCGTCGACGTTCTATGCGCATCTGGCCGTGGAGAGCGATCCAGGCAAAGCATCGGATCGTGCCAAGCGTGACGCTGAATTACGGCCCGAGATGAAGCGTGTCTGGGAAGATAACCTATCGGTCTATGGGGCACGCAAACTGTGGCACGCGATGAAACGAGAGAAGTTTGACATCGCCCGCTGCACCGTTGAACGACTGATGCGAGACATCGGCATTGAAGGCGTTCGGCGTGGCAAGAAGGTCAAGACGACCTGGCCGGACAAGGTCCTGCCATGCCCAATGGACCGAGTGAACAGGCAGTTCCGTGCGACCATGCCCAACCAACTCTGGGTGTCGGACTTTACCTATGTCTCGACGTGGCAGGGGTTTGTGTACGTCGCCTTTGTGATCGACACCTTTGCCAACAAGATCGTCGGTTGGCGGGCTTCCAGATCGCAGCAAACGCAGCTTGTTTTGGACGCACTTGAACAGGCGCTCTATGAAAGAAGGCCGGCAGATAGCTTGATCCACCACAGCGACCGGGGCAGCCAATATCTGTCGATCAAATACACAGAACGGCTGGCTGATGCAGGCTTGGAACCCAGCGTGGGGACCGTCAGCGACAGTTATGATAACGCTCTGGCTGAGACCATGATCGGCCTGTTCAAAGCCGAAGTCATCCACAGATTGGGACCGTGGAAATCCGCTGACGCCGTTGAATGGGAAACCCTCAAATGGGTCGACTGGTTCAACAATCGGCGTCTGCTTGAACCAATCGGATACATTACACCAACTGAGGCAGAGGAGGCCTTCTATGCAAACATGAACACACTCGATAAAGTCGCTTGAGAAGAACTAAACAGTCTCCGGTAAAACCGGGGTGGTTCAAGTGGCGCGGTATGCCCGGCGCTATTCGGGTGGGGACGGAGTTCACCAGCTCGTCGATCCTGAAATAAGTCAACGAAAACAATGTCGACTAGCACTACATCGACCCGGGCAAGCCCCAACAGAACGCCTTCATCGAAAGCTTCAATGGCAGCCTGCGCGATGAACTCCTGATCGAGGAGATGTTTGGCAGTCTGGACGATCGAAGGGGCAAGCTGGCCCTATGGCGATACGACTATAACTACGTCAGGCCGCACTCGTCGCTCGGCAACAAAACACCCGCAGAAGTGCGCCAGGCGCTTGAGCAATTTGGGGACTCCGCTCCCGGCGCCCTTGCCCAAACTGAAACCGAAGAATATGAAAACCACATGATCTACCCACCCTCATCGTTTCCCGAGCTGGCCGATTAGACCGGAAGCAAGAGTCGCTTTCATCGAAGCAATGATCCGGAGTTGGAACTCGACAAAGTCTTTATCGCGGGGCATCAATAGATGATGAACAGAAATATTGATTCCAGCAAACCGAAGTCCAAGCAGCGGCGTCCGGGACGCCCTGCGGGTGATAAGGATCTACGGGTCGCCATTCTGGATAGTGCGGAACAGGTTTTCTCCGAACACGGCTATAACGGAAGCCGTATGCGTGACATCGCAAGCAAGTCAAATGTCAATCAGGCCTTGATTAACTATTATTTTCAATCCAAGCAACATCTTTTTGATCAGGTGTTTCTGCGTCGTGGAAAACATATCGGGCGGCGCCGTGAAGAGCTGCTTGACGCATTGCTTGCACAGCCGGCCGCTCCATCGGTCGAAGAGCTTGTGCGTGCCTACCTTACGCCCCAATGGGATATGAAATATAGCAGCGAGTCCGGCGCGGCATTTGTCAAGCTGCAAGCCCGTTTACATGCTGAACCGGAAGAGCATGCGTTGCGATTGCGCCGCGAGGTTTACGACCAATCTGCCAAACGTTACATCAGTGCCATTTCTGACGCCCTTCCTGAGCTTTCCAAACCTACCGTTGGATTGCGTATGGCGTTTTTGATTGGTGCATATTTGTTCATGCTGAATGACGTGGACCGGCTGAATGACCTGACGGACAACCAGCTTGGTAAAGTGGACAAGACCGAAGTACTCGATAATCTTGTGATTTTCCTGAGCGCGGGAATGACCGCGCCTGAGAACACCCCATTGCTTTGAACCACGAAAGGCAAACTGCTGTAGGAAAATGTTGGCTTGTTATTAATCGAAGTTTGAATTAATACATGATTAACGTCCATATTGGAGAATGATCATGAGAAGTTATCGCGTAGGACAGATTGTCCCTAGTTCCAACGTAACGATGGAAACCGAAATTCCGGCGCTTTTGCGTGCGCGTGGACAGGTCCACCCCGAAACATTCACATTCCATTCCAGTCGTATGCGTATGAAAAAAGTCACAGAAGAAGAATTGAAGGCTATGGACGGTGACAGTGACCGTTGTGCGCTCGAACTGAGCGACGCGCGCGTCGATGTATTGGGTTACGCCTGTCTGGTTGCGATCATGTCGATGGGCCACGGATATCACCGTAAATCTGCAGAGCGTCTGGGTCAGGTAACAAAGGACAATGCGGCCGAGGCGCCTGTCATCACGTCTGCGGGCGCTCTCGTCGATGGGCTGCACGCAATGGGGGCCAAAAAGGTCGCTGTGGTCGCACCCTATATGAAGCCGCTGACCGAAATGGTTGTTGAATATATCCGCGCTGAAGGCATCGAAGTCACAACGTGGAAGGCGCTGGAAATTCAGGACAATCTTGCAGTTGCCGCGCATGATCCGATGAACTTGCCAGGTATTGTTGCTGGCATGGACACTAGTGATGTTGATGCCATTGTGTTGTCGGCTTGCGTGCAAATGCCATCGCTGCGTGCGGTTCCCGAGGCTGAAGCGGCGACCGGTAAGCCCGTTGTAACGGCGGCGATTGCGACGACATGGGCGATGCTGAAGGCGCTTGATCTGGATACGTTGGTACCCGGTGGTGGTGCGCTGCTTTCGGGCAAATATTAAAGGATCGTAACATGGCACGCGGATATAATCTTCACGCAAACGGTATCCGCCAACACCTGTTGCATTATGCAGGTGAAGGCCCCCAGATGCTGCTTATTCCCGGAATTACATCGCCTGCGATTACATGGGGTTTTGTCGCAGAGCGGCTGGCCGAAAAGTTTGATGTTCATGTGCTTGATGTGCGGGGTCGTGGTCTAAGTCAGGCTGGTGATCTTAATTATTCACTTGATGCAATGGCAGAGGATGCGCTTGGCGTTATTGATGCTGGCGATATGGACAGGCCGGTCATCCTTGGGCACTCAATGGGGGCACGAAATGCAATTCGTGCTGCGCGCAAGAATAGCGACGCGATGTCAGGTCTAATCCTTGTAGATCCTCCGGTCAGCGGACCTAGTAGGCGCGCATATCCTGCTAAATGGCAGTGGTATGAAGATTCGATTATTGCCGCGACTAAAGGCTGTTCTGCCGAAGAAATGCGGGCTTTCTGTCCGACGTGGACTAATGATCAGGTCGGGTTGCGGGCGGAATGGCTTCACACTTGCCAGCTTGATGCAATCAAGACAGCGTATGACGGTTTTCACACCGACGATATTCATGCCGACCTGCCGCATATCAAATTGCCGATGCGTCTGCTGAAGGCTGGTAATGCGCCGGTGATTGGCGAAGACGACATTACCGAAATACAAAGCCTTGCCCCGCACATCGAGGTGAAAGTTGTGCAAGACGCGGGCCATATGATCCCTTGGGACAACCTTGAGGGATTTTTGGACGCCGTTATGAATTTCAGCGAAGACGCGTAGAAAAGAGGATTTTCGATATGGATCAAGAGAGTTTTACACAGATTTGCCTGCATCAGTTGAAGATGTCTGGCGTACATGAAGGCGAAAAACTTATTGTGCTGACCCAGGGCAACGAACGGCTGGATTATGCCAATGCGTTTATGGCTGCGGGCGCACAAATTGGGGCGTCGATGTATCATATGCGCCTTCCGGCGCCATCTGCGATCGGCGGCTGGAATGTCGGCGTAACCGGCCTTGCCGCCATGCCTGACGCGGTGGACGCGCTAAAGGCATGTGATATGTTGATTGATTGCGTGTTCCTTCTGTTTTCGCCGGAACAGTTCGCCATTCAGGACGCAGGCACACGGATACTTACGGCGGTTGAGCCGCCCGAGCTTCTGGCGCGGATGTTGCCATCCAAGGAACTGCGCGAGAAGGTTGAAATCGGTGCTGAATATCTGACGAAAGCCAAGGTGATGCGCATTACATCGCCGCATGGCACTGATGTGACCTACAAGCTGAATACCTATCCGACTGTTGCGGAATACGCCTGTACCGACGAGGCGGGCCGTTGGGATCACTGGCCTTCGGGTTTTGTGTTTACGGGCGGAGATGATGACGGTGTTGACGGCCAGATTGTTGTCGCACCGGGTGATGTGTTGTTGCCGCAAAACATGTATGTCCGCGACCCGATCACCTATACCATCGAAAAAGGGTTCATCACTGACATGAGGGGTGGGCTGGATTGCCAGCTTGTACAATCTTACATGGGCGGGTTTAACGACGAGCGTGGCAAGGGCATGAGCCATGTAGGATGGGGCATGAACCCCGATGCGAAATGGCATCGCATGACGCCAGGTGAATTTCCCGGTGGCATGGGAATGGAGCCGCGCAGTTTCTACGGCAACGTGATGTTTTCGACCGGTCCGAATAATGAGTTGGGCGGGTCTAACGACACGGCATGTCACCTCGACATTCCGATGCGCAATTGTTCTCTGTTTCTTGATGACGAGCCGATCGTAATTGACGGTGATCTTGTGGTGAAGGAAATGCAGATGGAGCGGTGCTAGGGTCGGGCAGGGTAACATGAGCCAGAAAAAAGTTTATGAAGACGCAGGTTTCGGGGTGCGTGTTCCACGTGGTTCTAAGCCAGCGTTGGTCGTTATTGATTTCAGCTATGGTTTTACCGATCCGCGCTATCCCACGGCGTCTGATGCCGACGCGCAGATTGTCGTCACAAACAGCCTGATTGCGGTTGCGCGCGAAAAGTCGGTTCCGGTGATTTTCTCCGTTATTGCATTTAACACTGCCGAGGTGGATACCCTTGCTTGGCTTCGGAAAGCGCAGGGCATGAAAGCGCTGGTCGAAGGTAGCCACCTTGTCGAGATTGACGCGCGGTTACACCGGTTGCCTGATGATGCGGTGGTGGTCAAAAAAGGGGCTTCGGCGTTTTTTGGCACCAACCTAGCAGCGCATTTGGCGGGCGTCGGTATTGATACCACGATCCTAACAGGTGCGACGACTTCGGGATGTGTCCGGGCGTCGGCTGTGGATGCTGTTCAAAGCGGGTTCAATGTCCTTGTCGTGGCAGATGCTTGTGCAGACCGTGCCGCACCGCCACATGAAGCTGCATTGTATGACATCGATCAGAAATACGGAGACGTTATCCAATCAGCTGACGTGCTGTCCTATC
Organism: Yoonia sp.; assembly: GCF_036007805.1. Taxonomy (GTDB): domain Bacteria; phylum Pseudomonadota; class Alphaproteobacteria; order Rhodobacterales; family Rhodobacteraceae; genus Yoonia. Next base: position 15,608 of record NZ_DASYOK010000316.1, on the reverse strand, counting down.
TTAACGGGCTTTGATCCGTAGGGCGCCAGTATTTAGAAAATGACCGGTATGCGACCTTTGATTAGAACACGGTGCAGTTGCTTCGACTTATAAAGGAAGTATACTTCATATAGTCTTTAACAGGAGATTCCCATGACACCCAAGATAACGTTTGAAGAGCATTTTATGGCGCCGGGATTTGAGAAGCATTCAGAGGCTTTTCTGAAATTGATTCCGCAGGATCAGGCTGAAATCCTGATGCGCCGTCTTGGCGATTTTGATGGTGAACGTATCGAATTGATGGATCGCGGTGGAATTACTCGTTCGATTATGTCGCTGACGGGGCCCGGAACACAGGGTGAAGCCATAGAAAATGCAGTCAATGTGGCGATGGGTGCCAATGACTTTATTGCTGAAAAAATCTCAAAACGACCTGATCGTTTGGGTGGGCTTGCGACCTTGCCGATGCACGATCCCGAGGCTGCTGCAAAAGAACTTAACCGCGCTGTGAACGAACTTGGATTGCAAGGGTGCCTTGTTAATAGTCACACGCATGGCACCTATTACGAAGGGACAGACTACGACCCGTTTTGGGCCGAGGTTGAAAGACTTGGCGTGCCATTCTACCTCCACCCATCAAATGCTTACGTCACGCCGCATGTTCTTGGCGGTATGCCAGTGCTACAGGGCGCAACATGGGGGTGGGGCGTTGAGACAGGCTCGCACGCTTTACGTATACTCTTCGGAGGAGTTTTTGACCGCTTTCCGGACGTTAAACTTGTCCTTGGCCATATGGGTGAAGCGCTGCCGTTTTTGCGTTGGCGGTATGATAGCCGCTTTGGCGCCTATCCGATGGGTGTATCGCTTGACCGTGCGCCATCGGCATATTTCGGCTCCAATATATTGATCACCACATCGGGCGTTTGTTCACATCCGTCACTCCTCGGTGCGATTGGCGAAATGGGCGAGGATGCGGTCATGTTCTCTGTGGATTATCCATATGAGGACACCGGTCTTGCAGTGGATTTCATAGAAACCGCGCCGATCGAAGAGGCAACACGCAGAAAAATTTGCCATGATAATGCAGCACGCCTTTTTGGTATGCCGACTTTGGCCGAAATGAACGGGGTGTAATATGGACTGGTTCAAGACGCTTGAGACTAGGCAGGTTTTGGAGCAGGGCGCGATCGCCACAGAGGTTGACGGGCTACGAATCGCGTTATGGGCTGTTGACGGCGAAGTTTATGCAACAGGCAATATCTGTACGCATGCTTTTGCCTATCTAACAGATGGCCACGTTGAGGGTGGCTGCATCGAATGCCCCTTGCACCAAGGCCTGTTCGACATCCGGTCCGGCAAAGCACTTAGCGCGCCGGTTTCCAAGGACATCGCAACCTATGCAGTTAAACAAGAAGATGGATTTGTATGGGTGGATATCAACACGCCCGCGCAACAACTAGAGGAAGTGGTCACGACCGCGCATGTCATTGGATCGGATGATCGCACGCTTGTCGTGATCGGGGCCGGGCAGGCGGGTGCCGAGACGGTGATTGCGGTGCGTAAACACGGCTTTGGTGGTCGTATCGTTCTAATAGGGTCTGAGGCACATATGCCATATGAACGCCCGCCGCTGTCAAAGGAACTGCTGGCTGGTGTGACGACGATTGAAGATGCGTATGTCTTTCAGGCAGGTCAGGCCGCAGAGTTGCAGGTGAAAATGATGCTGGGTGTAAGTGTTTCCGCCATCTGTTCTAACGACAAAACGGTTCGTTTGTCGAATGGCGAAACTATTTCCTATGACATTCTGGTCCTTGCTACTGGTGCGCGCCCTCGTAAACTTGTCGTTAGCGGGTCTGATGACACGCGCATACATTATTTGCGCGATTTGCACGACGCCGAACATCTTGGCGCTGCGTTGAAAACTGCGCAAAGCGTTGCCGTCATCGGCGGCGGTTTCATCGGGCTCGAGCTGGCCTCTGCTGCGCGAAAGTTGGGCGCGAAAGCGACAGTGATTGAAGCACAATCACGCTTGATGACCCGTCTTTTGCCCGCGGCACCCGCCGATTATCTGGCCGGAATTGCCGAGCAGCACGGCGTTTCTATTGAACTGGGCGCGCGCATCACGAATGTCAGTGACAAGGGTGTGGGATTGGGCGACGGCCGTTTGATTGATGCGGATGTCATCATCGCCGGAATTGGGGCAATCCCCAACGACGATTTGGCGTCGGACGCTGACATCAAAACCCACGACAAAGGTGGGATACTAGTCGATGTGGCCAACCGTACAAACCTTGCGGGCGTTTACGCTGTGGGTGATGTTGCTGTCCGTCAGGAGCGCCCCGGCGGACCGTTCCAACGTATGGAAAGCTGGCAGAATGCGCGGTTAAGCGCAGAACGCGTTGCCCGGCATATCACCAGACACAGTCCCGTTGCCGAAGATGCGCCGTGGTTCTGGTCTGATCTGTTCGGTGCCACGATCCAGATTTACGGACAGACTGACCCCGACATGGCTGTTGTGCGCCGCGACGGTGACAAGGCGCCGGTCTTTTTGGGTCAGGACGCAATTGGCAGGGTCAAATGCGTCATAGATTTCGGTGATCCGTCTGCGTTGCGTGCAGCAAGGTCTTTGATGGCGAATGGACAGCCGCTTGCGACCGGTGGGTCCGAAGCGGGCGACAACGAGGAGGATGACATGAAGCAACAATCATTTGAGAGCCGGTTTGTCTGGCCAGCCGAAGGGCTGACCCGCGTGCCTGATTGGGTCTATACCAATCAGGATGTCTATGACCGTGAAGTCGAGCGTATTTTCCAGGGGCCAACTTGGAACTATGTGGCGCTCGAGTGTGAAGTGCCCAACACAGGTGATTTCGTGCGGTCATATGTCGGGCCGACCCCAGTTGTTGTGTCACGGGACGAAGATGGCGAAGTCCATGTTTTTGAAAACCGTTGTTCGCATCGTGCCGCTGAATTTTGCCGTGAGCTGCGTGGTAACAGTACCGAATTTGTCTGCCCTTACCACGAGTGGAGCTATGATCTGAAAGGCAATCTGGCGGGTGTTCCGTTCCGCCGTGGTGCCAACGGAGAGGGCGGAATGCCAGCCGATTTTAATGCGGCGGATCACGGGTTGCGTAAGTTGAATGTTACAAAACGCGGCGGTGTGATTTTTGCGTCTTTTGCCGACAACATGGAAAGTTTCGAGGATTACATGGGCGAGGCCATGCTGACAGACTTTGACGCCGTGTTTTCGGGTCGTAAGCTAAAGCTGTTCGGTCATTACCGTCATACTATTATGGGCAACTGGAAATTGTATCCGGAGAATCTGAAAGATCCGTATCACGCGACATTGCTGCATACGTTTCTGGTGACCTTTGGGCTTTTGGTGGCAGGTAACAAGTCTGCCATGATCTGCGACCCCAAAGGCCGCCATTCGACCATGGCGTCGGCCAAGAGCGACAAGAGCGTTTCGGACGAAAACAAGAAAGAGATGCGTGCGTATCGGGATGGTATGACGTTATCGGATCCGCGTTTGATGGATTATGTGCCAGAATTCGACAGCCCGTGGTCTGTCACCATGCAGGTTGTCTGGCCGAATCTAATTGTTCAACGCGAGATGAACACGCTTGGCGTGCGTCAGCTAGTACCCAACGGTCCAAACGAATTTACTATGATCTGGACCATGTTCGGGTACGAGGACGATGACGAAGAAATGATACGCCACCGATTGCGTCAGGGCAATTTGATGGGCCCTGCGGGTTTTCTTGGATTGGAAGACAACGAGGCGATAAAGTTTGTGCAGGACGGAATGCTGAATTCAGCCAAACCTGCAAATCACATGGTGCAGCTCGATCCCGACGTGCCCGCTGGCACATCTGAAACTCTGATATCAGAGGCTGCGATCCGCGCACTGTATCAGCACTGGCGCGAGGAGATGGGCGTATGAGCCGCGAAACAAAACCGTCACTTGATGTCGGACTGAAAGACGTGACAGGCGCGTTGCAGCGGGCCACGAGCCCCGCCGTGCGCGATGCCCTATACGCAGTCGAAGCGTTTAACGCGATCTATTGTGCCGTACTTGACGACGGTGATCTGGAAGACTGGCCAGAGTTTTTCACGGAAGACGGATTTTACAATATCGTCAGCCGTGAAAACTACGATCACGGGCTTCCTGTGGGGCTTGTCTACTGCGAAGGCAAGAACATGATGAAAGATCGTGCGATGGCGATCGCCAAGACCTCCATGTTCGGCCCGCGATATTTGCGCCACTTTATGACAAATACGCGTATCTTGAGCATAGACGACACTGGGACAATCAGGTCCGAAACCAATTTTATCCTGATCGAGGTGCTGGCTGAATTGCCTGAGGGGCGTCTGCATATGGCCGGACGGATGCAGGATGTTTTTGAGACACAGGGCAACGGTAGCCTTTTGTTGAAATCACGCATCGCGATTTATGATACGCTGCTTGTCCATAATGCGCTCGTCCTACCAGTCTGACATAACAGTCCGGTCTGACAAAAGACTGTTTTTTAAAAAAAGTGGGCGCGAACGTATTATCGTTCGCGCCCACTTTTTTGTTAGGGACCGTTGGGCAGTCAGCTTCGCTGAAACAAGGCCCGCAGTTTGCCAGCGATAACAACACGGATCATGGTAAACGCGCTGATGCCTTTGTTGTAGCGCAATTCGCCCCCCGATAAGACGGAGTCGCAGTTGGCGACAAACTCGCCCAGAATATAATCGACAAAACCGTTGACCAGTTCGGGCCGGTTAAACTGGCCAAGAATGCCTTGAATACGGAACCGGAACCCGACATCCACGACGGACGCATCCGGGTTGCCTTGCGCGCGCCGGACTGTATAGCTTAGTTCGCCTTCGACTGCGGATTGGCCGCCGCGATCCTTGCCGCGCCCCGATACGGTGCCGATGCGGGTACTATCGTCGGTTTTATAGGTGCCCTCGCCTTCGAATTTTGCAGCAATTGGGCCAAAGGCGACGCTGATATGACCTTCAAAAGTGCTGTCGTCATGTTGGGCGAGTTTCGCCCCAGGCAGACAGGCCGCGACCGCGTCCAGATCTGAAAAATGCGCCCAGACGGTATCCGATGAATGGTTGATCGCGACCTCGCGTTTGACGACAGACCATCCGTTTTCAACAGTCATCGTCCCGGATGACACGGCGGGGGCTGACGGTTGTTTGAAGATGTCAGCATCAAAGGGCGCGAATCCTGTCGGTGGGGCGCGGTCAAGGCGCGGCATACCGGTGGACGGAAGGCCGCATGCGCGCCTTTCTTCGATCACTTGCACGATGGAGTTTACAATCCCGACGTATCCGGTGCAACGGCACAAATTTCCTGACAATTCGTTGCGGATGCGCACTTCGTCGGCGGTATCGAGCCGTTCGACCAGATCGCGCGCAGTTGCGAGCATGCCGGGTGTGCAAAACCCGCATTGTAGCGCGTGATTGCGGTGAAACGCGGCCCGTAGTCGATCCATCAGATCGTCGCCTTTGAACCCTTCGACAGTTTCGACTGCGGCACCTTCGCAAGATACGGCAAAGGTCAGGCACGCGCGTTCCGGACGTCCGTCCACCATGACCGTGCAGGCGCCACAAACACCCTGTTCACAGCCCAGATGTGTTCCCGTCAGATCCAGATGGTCGCGCAGAATTTCCGCCAGTGTCGTGCGCGGAGTTACGTGAACAGTCTCGGGCATGTTGTTCACTATCAACGATACTGGCTGTTTGGCGACAGAAGGCGTAACGGTGGCATTCATGATGGTATAACCTTTGCAATGGCGCGCGACAGGGCGGTTTTCAACAGTTGTCTTTTCACGCGTGACGCGCCGGGCAGATATGTCGCGAGCGTGCTGTCGATGTCACCCAGTGAAGGAGCGGTTGCGGTGCGCGCAATTTCGCGGGCCATGTCCGGCAGCAGTAGCGGTGCATCTTCTGTCGCACCAACGACGACGCGGGCATATTTCAAATCTGGGTGTATCACGATCGCACCGATCGCATCTGCAAATTCTCCGACCTTGCGGCAGATTTTATCGTACCCCCATAAGGCCTGTCCCATGGCAACGGGCATTTCCACGGCGGTGATACATTCGTCCTGTTGCAATCCCGTCCGATAGGCACCGCGCATGAAACTGGCCATCGGTTCACGCCGCGATTTTCCGCGCGCGTCCCTGATCACGAGTTGCGCACCAAGTGCTGTCATTGTTGTGACCCAATCGGCCGCGGGATCCGCGTGGGCAAGTGACCCGCCCAATGTGCCTTTGTTCCGGACGGCGCGGTAGGCGATGCTGCGGGCCACATGGCGCATCATGGGCGGAAGATCGACACCATCGATGCCGTCTTCGATGCGTGCATGTGTGACGGCAGCACCGATGGACAGAGTGTCGCCTGTTATATGAATTTTTTGCAGCTCTTCCAGTCGGGTGACGCCAATCAGGGTTGTCGGGCGCACTAGGCGCAGGTTGAGCATAGGACCAATGGATTGACCGCCTGCAATAATCTTGCTGCCGTCAGTGTTGAGTGCCTTGCTGGCGAGCTGTAGTGTGTCAGCGATATTGTGTGAAAAAGGAACTGGTTTCATTCTGCCGCCTCCAACATTTCGCGGGCATCGCGGGCGTCGAATATCGCCTGAAGTATGCGGTGCGGCGTGGCTGGAATGCTGTTAATCTCGGCCCCAAACGGGGTGAGCGCATCGTTGATCGCGTTCACCAGTGCCCCGCTGGGAGCGATTGCGGCTCCTTCGCCGACGCCCTTGATCCCGTGACGCGAGTAGGGCGAAGGCGATTCAGAATGACCAAGGCGGAAACTGGGCAATTCCGCAGGGCCCGGAAGGATATAGTCCGCCAGTGTAGAGGTCAGCGGCTGGCCTGCGCTGTCATAAATCACCTCTTCAAAAAGTGCGGTACCGATCCCCTGCGCGGCACCCCCATAAGATTGACCATCAAGGATCAGCGGGTTCACCCGCGTTCCGCAATCTTCGAAAATCACATAATCGAGGATGTCGACCTTGCCGGTTTCGATGTCGACTTCGACAACGGCGGCATGGGTGGCATACGTAAAGACACCGGTATCAATGGTTGGCTTGTATCCTTCGGTGACTTCCATTCCGGTGGTTTCGATATTGTCGGGCAACAGATCTGGCCGCAAATACCAAGCCTGAGCGATCTGTTTCAGGCTGACCGACGCTGCGCCTCTGAAGACGGCGCCGTCTTTCAGTTCGGTTTCTTCCGCTTTGCATTGCAGGAGATGGGCACCCAGTACCCGAATACGGCGGGCCAGCTCTTCGGATGCTTTTGACACAGCACCACCTGCCATCACCATCCCGCGCGACGCATAAGCGCCCGTTGAATAGGGCGTCATGCCCGTATCGCCCATCGTTACCTTGATGCTGGAAATATCAAGTGACAGCCAGTCACTGGCCACTTGCGCGATTGTCGTCTCGAGGCCTTGCCCTGTCGTTTGGTTGCCTGACTTGACTTCGACCGATCCGGTCGGGGCCAGTTTCACCATCGCCTGTTCGTAGCCTGGCACGAGCGCAAGCCCCCAGGACGCGAATACCTTTGTGCCGTGTGCGGATTGTTCTGTGAACGACGAAAATCCGATCCCCAGATGCCGCCCCGTGCTGGCCGCTTCTGCTTTGCGTTTCGCAAAAGATTTTGCGTCGATCATTTCAGCAGCCTGACGCGCCGCTTCCGGATAATCACCGGTGTCATAGAATTTTCCGGTGATGTTCGTGTAAGGCATCTTGCTGCCGGGAACCAGATTCAGGCGGCGCACATCAAGCGGATCACGACCCACCGCGCGCGCAATGGCGTCAATCGTCAGCTCCATCGCGAAACAGACGCCAGGGCGCGCTACGCCGCGGTAGGGCGTGAATCCCGGCTTGTTTGTGGCGACCGAATAGGTCCGGCAAGCATAAGCGCCCAGATCATACGGTCCGGGCAGGTTGCCTCCTGCTTGTGCAGCCTCGAGGCAGGCGGTGAACGGCCATACGGAATAGGCGCCGACATCGACCCAGATATCGGCATCCACGCCGAGAAGGCGACCGGTATCATCAGCATAAGCCGTCATTTTGTATTTGTGTTCGCGCGTATTGGCACCGGCAGTCAGATGTTCGCGCCGGTCTTCGGTCCAGCGGATGGGCCGGCCAAGATGTTTGGCAGCCCACCCCACTGTCAGCTCTTCTGGCTGCAAGACGCATTTGTAACCAAAGCCTCCGCCGACATCGGGTGCAATGACTCGTACCTCGCCCTGATCAAGGCCCATACATTCAGCCAAGCCTGTGCGGATTAAATGAGGTACCTGTGTCGAGGTGTATATCACAAGCTGATCTGCTTTGCCGTCCCAATAGGCCAGCGCGCCTTTACCCTCCATTGGAGCCATGCATTGCCGTGCCGTTGAATACTCGCGCTCAACGACAACGGCGGCGGTTTTGCGGATTTCGGTAAGGTCGGTGTCGAACTGCGTTGTCAGAAACAGGTTGTTTTCCCATTCATCGTGGAGCTTTTCGGCGTTCGGGGCAAGGGCAGTATCGACCGTGACATGAACTGGCAGAGGCTCCAGATCCACAATGACGGCCTCCGCTAGATCCTCTGCCTCGGCGCGCGTGGGCGCCACGCACATGACAATACATTCGCCTACAAACCTGACCTTGTCTTTGGCCAATGGCCAGTGATTAGACTGATTGTATGTGGGGAGCGTTGATTGAGCCGCTATCGGCCCAAGCCCGACCATGTCGGCCATCGAAAACACCCGGTCCTCAAACCCTTCTGGTTTGGTGATTGATTTTATCTTTGCATGGGCAAGGGGGCTGCGGACATATGCGGCCTCCCACAGGTGCGACATCTTAATATCACCGACGAATTGGGCAGTCCCGTTCAGGTGGCGCGCGTCTTCTTTGCGGGGAACCTTTGCGCCAATACCTGTCTTCATGTCGCGACCTCCTCGTTGAAATTGAAGTTAAACCGTGATTATAAGGAGCATACTTCTCAATTAATTTGTTAGCAACTCGTAATTGGTTTAGTAACCTCCAAAAGCTGTACAGGAGGCAACTGTTAATGAATCAATACAAACCCAAGTATAGTCACGTTATGACATCAAGCGATCACATGCCTCAACTAGCTGGCCGTTATAAACAACTTTGGAGCAGGCCGGGTTATTTGATACGCCGGTTGCACCAGATTCATGTCGGTTTGTTTGCTGAGGCATGCGGAGCCGACGGTGTGACGGCTGTTCAATTTGCTATTTTGTCGGTCTTGCAGGAAAATGACGGCCTAGATCAACTAACTTTGTCCAAAGCTGTAGGCATCGACCGTACCAGTGGCGCAGATGTCATTAAAAGACTGGTGCGCAATGATCTGGTGACGCGAGAGCCGTCGAAAGACGACGCGCGCGCAAACGTTGTACGGATCACGCAGGCAGGGCGCATGCTTATTAAAAAAATGCAGCCCGCCATGGCGGCAGCGCAGGACAAACTGATGAGTCCGCTCAACGCTGAAGAGCAAGCAGTTTTCATCGATTTGCTGAGTCGCCTGATCGAGGCAAATAACGAATTCAGCCGCGCACCTATGGCTTGAATCACTCTGGGCAGTGCGCGACTGGCCAAGTTTTTCGGCTGTGGAGCGGTGATTTCCAGTGAAGCTAGCGTCGAAATCACTGCTTATAAGGTGTGTATTTTCTTATATTATAAAGCTTAAACAATAACTTAAACAAATTAATTAATCACATGAATAAATACTTTGCGGATTTCATTTAAGGGGGTATGCTTCTTAAAAAGCATGAGGGAAAACTGTGAGATGATTTATTTTCAAGCAACAGCAGATATGCTCTGCGGGCCGGATCTGGCGGTTGGCAAATCCGATCAGATCGAAGGGGCGGGGCGATGACAGTTTTCTTCCAGCTTGTGCTTACCGGTCTTGTTACGGGGTCTTTTCTTATTCTTGCAACGATCGGTTTTTCATTCACCCGCCGCGTTGAGGGATTTCTGAATATTGCGCACCCTGAATTGCTTGGCGTGTCGGCCTTTACCACATGGGGGCTAAACGTGATTTGGGGCTGGCACATCATTCCCTCGGCAATGGTTGGGATCGTTTTTACAGCTTTTGTCGGGTTGATTATTGGACGTGTTGTGTATGATCCAATCCGTGCGCTTGGTCCGGCAATCTTGCTCATTACGTCCGTCGGCGTGCACTATGTCCTTGGCGGGTCGGTTGATGCCATCGTCGGGACCGGAATTCGCAGCCTGGACATTCCGCTTGCTGAAAGTTACCGATTTTGGGGACTGCGGATCACGAATTACCAGATGATCGTCGTTGTTTTCGCGGCTTTGGCAACAGTCGGCCTCGCGTTGTTTCTTAACAAAACACCAATGGGCCTTGCGATCCGGGCCATGTCAGCCAACCCGGAGCTTGCAGCGTCTCGCGGCATTGATGTGAAATCGACCTCGCGCATTACGTGGCTTATTTCGTCGGGTCTCGCAGGTCTCGCAGGTGTCATGCTTGCTGTAATTGCGACACTGTCGACCGATATCGCATTTAACCAAATACTACAGATACTTGCTGTCGCAATCCTTGCGGGGCTCGGCTCACTTTATGCGGTCGTCGCAGCAGGGTTGATTATCGGCGTTGCTATGGATGTGTCGGTATTCTGGATACCCGCAGGCTATCGTCCACTTGTCGCCTTTAGCGTCGTCATTCTGGTGCTAATGTTCCGTCCAGAGGGTCTAGCAGGGAAGAAATCACGATGACTATTTACGCAATCATTATCGCGACACTCACCTTCGGGGCCATTTTCTCAGTGCTGACGTTGTCGCTAAATCTTCAATATGCCCGTGGTGGCATGATCAACTTCGGGACCGTAGCCTATTTTGCGGCAGGTGCATACGCCTACGCAATTTTCACACAAGAGCCTCCAAGCGGCCTTGACCAATACCGGTTTGGTTTCGACATGCCCTGGTACGTCGGCTTCCTTGCCGCTGGTGTTGCGTCGCTGCTTTTTGCGCTGGTCACCGGATGGCCGACACTCAGGTTGCGCGGCGAATACCTTGCGTTGACGACGTTTGCCTTTGCCGAAGTTTTCCATTCCCTCCTTCTTAATGAGCGCCGGATTGGTAACGGGAGTGTTGGGCTTGCCAATGTCGAACGTCCGGACCCGACAACGCTGGGTATGAGCGATACTGTCGGATACGCGCTTGCTGCCGTAGTGTTAATGTTGGTCACGGCTTTTGTGTTTAACCGTCTGTTGAAATCACCCTTCGGCCGGACAATTGACGCCGTACATGATGATGAAATCGCGGCGCAGGCCGTCGGCAAAGACGACGCCCGCATCCGGCTTCAGGTGTTCATTATCTCAGCAATTCCGATCGGGTTTGCCGGAGCTCTTTATGCGATGATTACCACCTTGGTCGCACCTGCAATGTTTACGGCAGAAGTTACATTTTTTGTTTGGATCGCCCTCGTGCTTGCTGGTGAAAAGACAATCGTTGGTGCGATTTTAGGAGCCATGGCTCTCGTATTGTTTCAGGAACTCGTCAAAGGGGTCCCGTTCGAGACTGTACGTGGTGCCCAGATTGCTGCTTCGGTCGAAGAAATAGTCACGGGAATCCTGTTCATACTCGTGTTGAGATTGCGGCCTTGGGAAAAATTGTCAAAAAGGAACGCGTCATGAGCGATATCATCCTTAGCGTCGAGAACGTCGCAATGGACTTTGATGGATTTCGGGCCGTTGGCGGTGAACACGGCCTCAGCTTTAATGTTAATCGTGGAGGTTTTCTCGGGTTGATTGGCCCCAACGGAGCTGGCAAATCCACAACGTTCAATCTGATTTCGGGTGTATTGAAGCCGACGCAAGGCCGTGTTGCCATGAATGGTGTGGAACTGTCTTCGCTCAAGGCTGCTGAAATCGCTGGTCACGGCCTTGGGCGGACGTTTCAGACGCCACGCGCTTTTCCGTCTTTGAGTGTGATTGACAATGTCATCGTCGGTTCAGAGCATTCCGAAGAAGGGCCCCTTGCTGCACTATTCGGACGATGGCGCCCTGCAGATGTGGAATTACATGAAAAGGCGGAACACGCGCTTGAACGTGTCGGGCTTGCGGACCGGTTGCATGACTCAGTTGCAAACCTGTCGGGTGGTGAACTTCGCATGCTCGAGGTTGCACGCCAACTGAACCGTGATCCCTCGATCCTTTTGTTAGACGAACCCACAGCAGGGGTCGATCCGAACTTGCAAGTGAAACTGTCGGAAATTCTGGTGCAGCTTCATGCGGACGGTACAACTTTGATCGTTGTGGAACACAATTTGGCCTTTCTGCTAAACATTGCGGATAGCGTCGTTGTTCTTCAGAACGGTGCGCTGCTTGCAGAGGGTGATCCGGATTCTATTCGTCACGACCCGGCGGTAATTTCAGCCTACCTTGGAGCAGACCATGAAACTTGAAGTCAAAGGGCTGCACAGCGGCTATGGGAAGGTCACGATTTTGCATGGGATGAATTTTGTCGCGGAGCCCGGCGAGATTACATGTATTTTGGGACCCAACGGTGCCGGCAAGAGCACATTGATGAAAACTATCGCTGGTCACTTACCTGTTGATCGTGGCGAGATCACGATTGACGGAAAATCTTTTACTAAATTGAGTGCTTTGGCAACAACACGATCTGGCGTCGGCTATGTTCCGCAAGAGAACAATACCTTTGCAGAGATGACGGTGCGCGACAACTTATTGGCTTCGGCGCTTAACTTTGCGGACACAGGTGCGCGTATCGACAATACCTATGAACGGTTCCCGATACTGAAAGAACGCTCGACACAGCTTGCTTCAACGTTGTCAGGGGGCGAACGGCAGACGCTTGCTGTTGCGAATGCGTTGATTGGTGCGCCGAAGGTCTTGATGCTTGATGAACCGACTGCGGGACTGGCGCCGATCTTTGTCGACCGGATCGTCGATTGGGTTTGTGAACTGGCCCAATCTGGCATGACCGTCATTTGGGTCGTCGAACAGAACCCAGAAAAAATCCTAAAAATATCGCGAACGACCTGGATGTTTGATGCTGGGCGCAATCGCGAAACCTTGCCAAGCGCGGACTTGCTGGAACCTGGCAGGCTGGAAGAAATGCTTTTACAGGCACACTAACCGGAAAACCGGATCATACGACCCAACAAGGAGAAAACAGATGAATACAATTTCAAGGAAGTTACGTAACATGACTGCCATTGCTGCAGTAGCGGCCATCGCGGCGCCGTCTTTTGCTGCCGCCGATGTGACCGTCGGCGTGCTGGTGCCGCTTACCGGCGAACTGGGCGAGTTCGGTGCTATTGTTGCAGGAGGTGTGGAAGTTGCTGTCAACGAAATCAACGCTGCCGGTGGTACCTCTTGCGGGATGTTGCGCACTGTTATTGCCGACACTGGGGGCAGCGCTGAAAAAGGCATCCGTGAAGCCACCAAGATGATCGAAACCGAAGGTGCTGTTGCAATTCTTGGGCCAACGTCCGGCGTTATGGTGGCGCTTGTTGATCTTGCCAAACGCAGACAGACGCCCATCATTTCACCCTATGCCGGTACAATCACTTTGGACGAGCTGGGTGGAGACTACGTTTATCGCACTGTTGGTTCGGATCTTGGTGACGGTGCCGCGGCGGGTCTCTGGCTGAACGAAAAGGGCTATAAATCTGTGGCCATGCTGGTTCAAAATGAAGAGTCTACAATCTCTCCTGCGCAGGTTGCTCGCGCGGCCCTTGAAGAGGCCAATGTCGAAATCACCGATTATGTGATCTACAACCCAGGCCAACCGTCTTATCAGGCTGAACTGGTCGCGGTCCTTGCGAACAATCCCGACGTTATCTATTTGGCTGGTGGTCAGGAATCAGGCGTAACCGTTATGAAAGAAGCCGCCGTTAGTGGGTTTGAAGGCGAGTGGTTGTTGACTGCAGATCTGGCCGTCCCGCAGATTTTTGAAGCCGTCGATCCGCGCATCTTGAACGGAAGGGCTTATGTTCAACTCGCAGAACCTGACAATTCATTGCCAGCCTACCAAACATTTGCCGCGAAAATGATGACGGAAACAGGTGCTGCACCTGGCCCGTTTGCAGCCAATTCCTATGATATGGCGATGTTGGTCGCCCTTGCTCTTGAGGGGTCGGAAGGCTGCAACGGCGAGTCAATCAATTCGGCAATTCGCGATGTTACTGTTGATGGGGAGATGGTATCCGATTTTGCAACGGCGCGTGATTTAATTGCTGCAGGCTCCAATATCGACTTTGAAGGTGCATCCGGCCCGTTGACGATGGATGAAAGCGGAACCCCGGCTGGTTCTTTCTTGATCATGCGTGCCGAAGATGGCGCGTGGGTGTCGGAAAAATTCTATCCGGCGACAGTATTCGAATAAAGCTAATATTTGAGGCCCGCTCGTTTTGGGTGGGCCTCAATCTCTCTGGCGTAGAATCCCAGAATTTCATATATCAGAACCTAACAAACCATGGTTTTTGGCGTAGGGATATCGGCAGGTTGGAGCCTTTCACGGAAGTATTTTCGAAAGCAGCTTAGACTACACCAACCTTTTAGTTGTTTGTCCAATGCTGACGATTTAGCTTTAACGCTAAGGCCATAATTTTACGGGAAGTACTCTGAGGAATATCGAAATGAAAGTTGTTATTGTTGGTGCAAACGGTGCAGTTGGAAACGCGGCAGTCGAGGCACTATCTGAAAGGCACCAGATAATCCGTGTCGGCAAAACAAGCGGTGATATCCAGGTTGACCTTGAAGATGTCGCCAGCATTAGAGCTATGTACGAAGCAATCGGCAAAATTGATGCAATGGTTTGCGCGGTCGGCCATGGGCATTTTGGACCCGTCGATGAGATGACAACTGACCAATTCATCGAAGGCATCAATGGCAAAGTGCTGCCGCAGATAAATTTGGTGCTTTCAGGGTTTGAGTATATGAACGATGGCGGCTCGTTCACTTTGACGAGTGGTGTCCTCAACCGTGATCCGATAAAAGGTGGATCTGGCGCAGCGGCTGCAAATGGAGCGATTGACGGGTTTGTCGGAGGCGCAGCAATTGAGATGCCAAGAGGCATCCGCATCAATGCAGTTAGCCCGGAAGTTCTTGAAGTGTCGCGCGCTAAATACGACGGCTTCTTCAGGGGCCACAATCATGTCTCGAACGAAGCAGTTGGGCGCGCATTCAGCAAAGCAGTTGAAGGGCTTGTAAACGGGCAAATACTCATCGTCGAGTAAGCGCGATTTGATCGCGCCCAAAAGCGGCTCGCAAATACTACCTGCGTAATTTGTTGATTGCTCTGAGTGGCAGGCCTAAAACCATCGCACACAAAGAACGCGTTTTCTGCTAACAATATCCGCTCAAAACCCAAACAGTTGGTGAATGTTTTTGCCTCCCCTGCTGTCGCTGTACCCTAATTAATCAGAATTGCATCTGAAATTTCCCAATAAAATCCATGGTGGTTTGCACCTGTCGCGTAGCCCTTAGAGCGGTTCCTGCTTATCTTGAATCGTTGTGGGATTGAACGAACCCGCTAACGCGGGATGGGCGCCGCTATTGGCAGGAATGGCCTCCTGATGAGAAGGTTTGGTTGCTGAGACCAATCTTTGAACAGGAGACCATCC
>NZ_DASYOK010000315.1:0-2614 GCF_036007805.1 Yoonia sp. | reverse complement strand
GATACGATCACGATGTCCGAGCCTGAACGCCGGATGTTGGGGCGTACCGATTGGGCCTTTGTCCACCAGCATGCCCGCGACGGGCTGCGCATGGGTGTCAGCGCCGGTGGCAATGTCGGTGAACGCCTGATGGCTGTGGGTGAGCGGCACTATGGCGACATCCGCGACAAGGCGACCGACTGGCTGGGACGTGTCGAGATTGATGCCTCGCGTGTTGATGATCGTCCGACGACCTTCTCTGGCGGAATGCAGCAACGCCTGCAAATCGCCCGTAATCTTGTGACGGGGCCGCGTCTGGTGTTTATGGATGAACCCACGGGCGGGCTTGATGTGTCAGTGCAAGCCCGTTTGCTTGATCTGCTGCGGGGGCTGGTGCGCGACATGGGATTGTCCGCGATCATCGTCACCCACGATCTGGCGGTGGTGCGTCTGCTCGCGGATCGTCTGATGGTGATGAAGGACGGCCGCGTCGTTGAAGCAGGTCTGACCGATCAGGTGCTGGACGATCCGCAGCATGCCTACAGCCAACTTCTTGTCAGCTCCGTTTTGCAGGTATGACCCATGATTGAACTTACCAACGTCTCAAAAACCTTCACCCTGCACAATCAGGGCAGCGCGGTCATCGAGGTGATCAATGATGTGTCTTTCGCTGTTGCCGCTGGCGAATGCGTGGCGCTGACGGGTGCATCTGGTGCGGGCAAGTCCACGCTGATGCGGATGATTTATGGCAACTACCTGACACAGGCCGGCCAAATCCGCATCGGCGATGTCGATCTCGTTCAGGCCGAACCACGGCAGGTTATTGCGGTGCGCCGTGAAGTTCTGGGCTATGTCAGCCAGTTCCTGCGTGTCGTGCCGCGTGTGCCCACGCTTGATGTGGTCGCCGAACCGCTACGGACGCTAGGCGTTTCCGCAGAAGTGTCACAAGCCCGCGCTAAGGCATTGCTGGGCCAGTTGAACATCCCCGAACGTCTGTGGTCGCTTTCGCCCACCACCTTTTCGGGCGGCGAACAACAGCGCGTGAATATCGCGCGCGGCTTTGCCCATGCCTATCCTGCGATGTTGCTGGATGAACCGACCGCCAGTCTGGATGCCAAGAACCGCGAAGTGGTGTTGTCCCTGATCGAAGAGGCCAAGGCGCGCGGCGCCGCCATCATTGGCATCTTCCACGATGAGGCCGCCCGCGCCCGTGTCTGTGACCGCGAGATCGACGTCAGCCGCTTTACGCCAAAGGTTGCCGCATGAAACAGGGACGCCTCATAGCTGTTGTTGGCCCTTCGGGAGTTGGTAAGGACAGCGTGATGGGGGGCCTGCATGAGGCAATGCCGCGCCTGCATCTGGTGCGCCGCGTGATCACCCGCGCGCCCGCGCTTGGCGGTGAAGATTATGATGCGGTTTCAGTGCCGCAATTTGAAGATTTAGTCGAAAACGGTGCTTTCGCAGTGCATTGGAGTGCGCATGGGCTACACTATGGCATCCCGATCACCGTCAAGTATCAACTGGGTAAAGGCACCGATTGCCTTGCTAATTTCTCGCGCAAGGCGCTGGCTGAAGCGGCCGAGACTTTTCAAAATTTCGTGGTTCTCAACATCAGTGCAACACCGCAAACGCTTGCGCATCGTTTGGCTGCACGGGGGCGAGAGACTGAAGAAGACATCGCCCAACGTCTTGCGCAGGCTGACAAGCCATTGCCTGCGGGGCTGAATGTGATCCACCTCGCCAATGATGGCCCACTGTCCCAGACCGTTGCCCGTGGCGTGGCGCTGCTTCAGCCAGCGAGAGTGTAGCAATGGAGCATCTCAAAGTGTCCATCTTCCCGCTCACCACACAAGGCGATCTGGTCAAGAATGAACGGCGCGGGCAGTTTGGGCAGAAATTTCTGCACAGTCCCGGACCATGTGGTAATCTCTGGCTCGGGCAATTGCCCCGAAAGTGTCAGGTGAAAGCGGAATTCTTCCATCACATAGGGATAGCCCCATTGTACCAGCAAGGCATCCTGCCGCGCTGTCAGGCCGGATGCGCGACGGCGCGCCAACTCTGCGTCGCTGGCGGCCGCGCGGAAACCGTCAAGCGCGCTGACGCAGGCCGCTGCCACTCGTTGCAAGGTTTCTGTGTCTCCCTGAGGTGTGAGGGCCAGAAACCGGCCCAGCGAGGTCAGCGCCAAACCATCACAGACAGCAGGCGCAAGCGACGCCGCCAGTTCCGCGACCGCCTTGTCAAGATCTGCAACGGTACGGCCCTCTTTGAGCCGGAAGGGCGGCTTCAACGTGCCATGAAACCCGTATTTGCGCGGTGTCATTGTAATGTCACGCAGATCGGGCAGATCGGGCTGACGCGTCAGTTGACCGTGCACAACATCCCACCCGAGCCACGACGCCCCGAAATCGGCCAAAGGCCCTGCCGGCGGAACGTAATAAACTGCAAATCGAGAGTATGACATGAATTCCCCTTTTTCCACGGCCTCTTTGACAAAGGCTTGTGACACGGATGTGTCAAGCAACCTGTGTCTTGCAAATGCGCAGCTTGTTCTGGCGGATCAGGTAATCACCGGATCGGTGACAATCGAACAGGGGGTCATCTGCGATATTGCCGAGGGAGATCATGTTCCGGCAGG
>NZ_DASYOK010000314.1:0-7390 GCF_036007805.1 Yoonia sp. | reverse complement strand
TCGGCAACAGGGCAGGAGTTGCGCCCGCTGCCCGATCTGGTGGCCAAAGCGCTGGGCGCAAACCTGCATTTTACGCGGCTCACGGGCCATGGGCAGAATAGCGATGCAATGGGGCAAGCTACCCTGGCCGATTGGCGCCGTGACGTGGCCGAGGCCATTGCGATTGCGCAAACCCTAGGGGAGGAAGTCATCATCATGGGCTGTTCCACCGGATGCACCTTGGCGACGCTTGCGCTGGCCGAGGGTGTGCAGGTGACAGGAATGGTGCATGTCTCGCCCAACTTCGGGCTACGCAACCGTGTGGTGCAGCGCTTGCTCGATCTGCCCGCCGCAGGGCATTGGGCCAAGTATGTCGCCGGGGCCTCGCGCAAGATCAAGCGGATCAACGCAGGCCACGCTGCCTACTGGACGCTGAATGTGCCGATCGCGGCGGTCCATGTCATGGCTGATGCAGTGCGTGCTGTGCGCAAGGCGGACCTCGCGATCATCCAGACGCCCGCGCTCTTTTGCTTCAACGAAGCCGATCAGGTCGTGCATCCTGATGACACCCGCCATGTCATGGCACGTTGGGGGGCGGAAACAGATGTTGTGACGCTTGCACAAACGCCCGCAGACGATGCGATGGGGCATGTGATGGCAGGAGATATCTTCTCGCCCGGCCAGACGGAACCGCTCGCTCGGCAGGTTATCGCTTGGGTGCACGGGCTCTCCGCGCGCTGAAACACTTGCAGAACAACGGTTCCCGCGCCACAGTGTTAAAAAACCTATAAAGGTTGAGCAGTTTGTTAGGGCTTTTACACAATGCCGCGTGAAACGCTGGTGATGATCCCTGCGATGTTGTCTGACGCGCGCGTTTTTGCGCCGCAAATGCAGGTGATGTCGCAGGCGCATGCCGTCATGATTGCGCCCCCCACCTGTGGCGAGCGGATCGAAGAGATCGCAAGCCAGATCCTGAGCTGGTCGCCGCCAAAGTTTGCGCTTTGTGGCATGGGCTTTGGGGGCATGGTCGCAATGGAAGTGATCCGGCGCGCCCCCGAACGTGTCACGCGGATTGCCTTGATCAGCACAAGCCCGCAAGCCGACACACCCGAGGCCGCTGCCGCGCGCGAGCCGCATATCATTGCCGCCCGTGCGGGCCGGTGGAAAGATGTCTTGCAGCATGAGATCAATTCGACATGGATGGCCCCGTCCACGGACAAGGTTGAACTGGTGCGCGAACTGACGGCAATGGGCGATGCGCTGGGCCCCGAGATTTATATCAAGCAGGCGCGCGCCTTGCAGCGCCGCAAGGACCAACAGGGGACATTGCGCCAGGTCCTGCAGCCAACGGCAGTGATTTGCGGACGCCATGACGGGCAGTATCAGCTGAAGCGCCATGAATTTCTGGCCGAGTTGATCCCCTACGCCCAGTTGGAAATCATCGAAAGTGCAGGCTATCTTCCCACGCTCGAAGCGCCCGATGCCACGACCGATGCGCTACAGCGTTGGATGAAGCAGCCCATGATGCTGCGACCGGCAGCGCCGGTCAGCCCGTTTACTTGATTGCGACGACGTTGCCGGATTTACCCTTTGCGCCTTCGGAATTGGCATCAATGAAATCCAGAACCAGTGGCCGGATATTGTTGCGCCAGCTCCCCCCGGCAAAGATACCGTAATGGCCAGCGCCGGGCTCAAGATGCGCTGCTTTCTTGCTGTCGGGCAGGCCGGTCAGCAGATCGAGTGCCGCCAAACACTGGCCAGGGGCCGAGATATCATCGTCCTCGCCTTCAACGATCTTGACCGCGACGGTCGTGATCTTGCTGAAGTCCACCTTGTGACCGGCGACCATAAATTCATTGCGCGCAATTTCGCGGCCTTTGAAGATGCGTTCGACGGTCGAAAGATAGAACTCGGCGGTCATATCCATGACGGCAAGATATTCGTCATAGAACTGATTGTGCCGGTCATGGTCCGAGGCTTCGCCTTTTGCGACACGGATAATCTCATCGCGGAAGGCGTTGGCGTGGGTTTCGCCGTTCATCGAAATGAACGATGCGAGTTGCAGCAATCCGGGGTAGACCATGCGGCCAACGCCTGAATATTTGAAACCGACGCGCTGGATCATGGTCTGTTCCAGCTGCCCCATGGTGACAGAGCGTCCGAAATCGGTGACTTCGGTGGGGTTTGCATCGGGATCCACAGGGCCACCTATCAAGGTGAGCGACCGCGGCTGCGCATCTGGGTCAAGCTCTGCCAGATAGGCAGTTGCCGCCAGAGCAAGCGGCACAGGCTGACAAATCGCCAGCACATGAGTGTCCGGGCCCATCTCGCGCATGAAATCCATCAGATAGAGGGTGTAATCCTCAATGTCGAATTTGCCTTCACTGACAGGGATGTCGCGGGCATTGTGCCAGTCGGTGATAAAGACATCGCAATCGGGCAGCAGGCTAATAACGGTTTTGCGCAGAAGTGTGGCGTAGTGCCCCGACATAGGGGCAACCAACAGGACTTTGCGGGTCCGGTCAGGGCGTGTGCCAACACGGAAACGGATCAGATCACCAAACGCACGTTCAACAACCACTTCGGTTGTCACGACCATATCGGTGCCATCCACATTCGTTTGCACTGGAATGTTCCAGTCAGGTTTGGCAACCATACGTGCAAAAGTGCGCTCGGTGACTTCGCCCCAGGCCTTGAGCCAATCCATTGCAGGGTTCGCGCCCCATGACATCACCGGATAGGATGCAAAAGCGCGCGCTGTTGATCCAAGCCATTGATTGGTGTTGCGCATGCTTTCCATCAGGTCGTAGGTCATCATATACTTCATTTATTCGAACTCCGATGGTAGGGGCAGCCTATGCTGCACCTGCAGCATATGCACAAGGATGTTAAAATGACAACAAACGATTTGGATACGCAAGAGGCTGTTGGCGACAATGTTGCAAAACTCGAGGCCAATCTTGCCCGGGTTGAGGAGCTTACTCAGCGTTTGTTGAAGGCCATGGCGCAGGGCCGCTCTGTCACGCCGGCATTGCAAGGGCCCAGTCAGGAGCTCTATGTCAAGGCAGCAACTGCTTATATGGCTGAAATGATGCATAATCCCGCCAAGCTGATCGAACATCAGCTCGAATTCTGGGGGAAATCGGTCAAGCATTATGTCGAGGCGCAACACTTGTTGGCGCAGGGCAAGCTGACGCCGCCGACGGATGAAACACCCAAAGACCGCCGGTTTTCGCATGAGCTTTGGGACACCAATCCCTATTTCAATTTCATCAAGCAGCAGTACCTGATGAACGCTTCTGCGGTGCAGCAGGCGGTTGATGATATCGACACGCTTGATTCTGAGGAAAAGAAGCGGTTGCGCTATTTCAGCCAGCAACTGGTCGATATGATCAGTCCGACCAATTTTCTGCCCACCAACCCCGAGGCTTTGGCGCTGGCCGCCGAAACCGAAGGCGAGAGCCTTGTCGCCGGACTGGAAAACCTGATTGCGGATCTTGAGGCCAATGACGGCGACCTTGTGGTCACCTTGGCTGACAAAAAGGCGTTCAAGCTGGGCGAGAACCTTGCGACCACACCGGGTGCGGTGGTCTATCGCAACCATCTGTTCGAACTGATCCAATACACACCAACGACGGAAAAAGTATACGAAACCCCACTGATCATCTTCCCACCATGGATCAACAAGTTCTACATTCTCGATCTCAAACCACAAAACAGCATGATCAAATGGGCGGTGGAGCAGGGCTATACCGTATTTGTCGTCTCGTGGGTAAACCCTGATGCAGGATACCGCGACACATCAATGACCGATTACGTTGAGCAGGGGTATCTGACAGCCATCAAAGAGGTCAAAGACATTTGCGACGTCAAAAAGGTGAATGCGGTGGGTTACTGCATCGCGGGCACGACGCTGTCGCTGACGCTGGCCTTGATGAAAAAGCGCAAGGACACTTCGGTGAATGCCGCGACATTCTTTACCACGCTGACCGACTTTTCGGATCGGGGTGAGGTCGGGGTGTTTCTCGATGATGATTTTGTCGACGGGATCGAACATGAGGTACGCGAAAATGGGATATTGGACTCATTCTTTATGTCGCGGACATTTTCCTACCTGCGCTCAAACGACCTGATCTACGGGCCTGCGATCAAAAGCTATATGATGGGCAAGGCACCACCGGCGTTTGATCTGCTCTATTGGAACGGGGATGGCACCAATCTTCCGGCCTGTATGGCGGTCGAGTATCTGCGCGGGCTGTGCCAGAACGACAAATTCGCGACCACAGGTTTCGAGATTGCGGGCGAAACGGTGCATCTCAAAGATGTCTCTGTCCCCTTGTGCGCGATCGCCTGCGAGACGGACCACATCGCCGCGTGGAAAAGCAGCTATACCGGTGTGACGCAGATGGGATCGAAGGATAAGACATTCATCCTGTCCGAGAGCGGGCATATCGCGGGCATCATCAATCCGCCCAGCAAGAACAAATATGGCCATTACACCAACCCCGAGCTTGGGTTGACGGCGGATGACTGGCTGGCAAGTGCCGAGAAGCATGAAGGGTCCTGGTGGCCGCGCTGGGATGCGTGGTTGTCGGAAAAATCAGGCAAAAAAGTCACCGCACGGCCCCCCGGAGATGACGATCACCCGGTGTTAGCGCCCGCACCCGGAACCTACGTAGTGAATAAGTAGTTCAAATTTCTCGAAAATATGCATAAGCAGAAAAAATATGCTGCAGTGCAGAGAAAATACTTGAAATGCTGCGCTGCAGCATGCATATTGGTGTCATCGAATTAGCGCGGAATACACCGCACCGACAAACCGAAAGGCGACTACAATGGCTGCTAAAGCACAAGACTTCACAGCGATCTTCAAAGACATGACAGGCGCATTTCCTGTCGACACAAAAGCAATGGAAGAGCAGTTCAAGAACCAGACTGCCCTGGCTGAAAAGATGTCCGCCGTTGCAATCGACGCTGCTGGCAAATCTGCCGAGCTGTCTGCAAAGTGGACACAGGACACACTGGCCAAAATCGAAGCCATGTCCAAAGCAAAGGCCGAGCCTGCCGACTATGCAAAAGCAATGACAGACTTCGCATCTGCCTCTGCTGAATCCGCTGCCGAGCACATGTCTGCTTTCGCTGAAATCGCGAAAAAAGTTCAGACACAGACAATGGAACTGGTTCTTGCTGCCGGCAAAGACATGTCCGAAGAGATGACTGCTGCTGCGAAGAAAGCAACAAACGAAGTGACAGCTGCTGCCAAGAAGGCAACTGCTGCTGCGAAGTAAACGCATGTAAAATCACCCTTGCCTCCCTGAGGGTTCGATTTTCAAAGAACGGTCCGCACACGCGGGCCGTTTTTTGTTTTGCGCTATTTGCTTTCTTTTTGCGCAGACGCGGCATAGGCTTCTCTGCACTGCAACATCTCTGTGGAGGAACGTTTCTTGGCCAACACCAACAAACCGCTGCTGATCAAGCGCTACGCAAGCCGCCGTCTCTATAACACCGAGACGAGCGACTATGTGACCCTTGAAGATATCGCCGCCTTCATCCGTGAGGGACGTGAAGTGCAGATCGTTGATTTGAAGTCAGGCGACGACCTGACGCGCCAATATCTGTTGCAGATCATTGCAGAACACGAAAGCCGTGGTGAAAGCGTTTTGCCGGTAGATGTGCTGACCGATCTTGTGCGCAGCTATACAAGCCAGGCCGCATCTGTTGTGCCGCAGTTCCTGCAAGCCAGCTTCGATATGCTGCGCGAAGGCCAGACCAAGGCGATGGAAAACATTGGCAAAGCCAGCCCCATCGCAAATATGCCCGGCTTTGAAGCGATGCGCGCCCAGCAGGAAGCCTTTTTCAAGGCAATGACTGGCGGCATGATCCCGGGCGCGGGCAAGCAGGAAGGCACCGAGAGCAAAGACGGCGACGATCTGGGCGAGATAAAGGATCAGCTCGCTGCATTGCAGGAAAAGCTTTCGAAGCTGGGCAAATAGCCGGATATCAGCAAAGCGCGGCTGTCGTCGCGGCACTTTTCCATGACCACGTATTTGTACCGGCGCATCAGTCCGCACAAGCGATGCAGATCTTGCAAGGCCAAGCCGTCAGCACAGCTTAGGTTCAGATCCCCAAACGGTCGCGCATGGAATACCATGTCATTGCCAGTGCCAGAAGGGGCGCGCGGAATGCGGTGCCGCCCGGGAACGGCGGCACATTGATATCGGCCAGCGTGTCAAACCGGCCCGCTTGGCCAGCGACGGCTTCGGCCATGACTTTACCCGCCAGCCCTGACAGCGCGACGCCATGGCCGGAATAGCCGCCCGCAGAAACAATATTGGGGGCAACGCGCACCACGGCGGGCAATCGCGGAATAGTCACACCTAGAGTGCCGCCCCATGCGTAGTCGATCCTGACGCCCTTGAGTTGCGGAAAGACGGCTGCGATCCGTTCGTGCATCACGGTCGCGATATCTTGCGGAAACCCCATGCGATAGCTGGGACGCCCGCCGAAAAGAAGCCGTCCGTCTTCGGACAGGCGGAAATAATTCACCACGAATTGGCTGTCATTGACGGCCACATCCTGCCCCATGATCTCTGCCGCACGGTCGCCCAGCGGTTCGGTGGCACTGATAAAGCTGTTCAAGGGCATCACCCGCGCGGCCACCTTGCGTTCCAGATTGGGCAGATAGCCGTTGCCTGCAAGGATCACATGGCGGGCTTTGATGCGGGCTTTGTTCGTGGCGACAATCGCAGGGTCGCCCTTGGTTATCTGATGCACCTCGGAGCCTTCGTAAATCCGCGCACCCGCCGCCTCGGCCAGCCGTGCCAGACCCAGAACATAGCGCAGCGGGTGGATATGGCCCGCGCCCATATCGAGCAGACCGCTGTGATAGCGCGGGGATCTCACCAACGTGCGCATTTCATCGGTGTCGCACATCCGCGCGTCTGTATAGCCGTATTCGCGCGCCAAGAGGTCGACCTCGGCGGCATCATGCGCCGCCTCTTTGGCGGTCACCGTGCCGTGGACCAACCCTGCTGTGTAACGCGCCTCGGGAATTTGGGCGCAGAGTTCACGCAGGTCCGCCTTGGCCTCTTCGGTCAACTGCCAGAGTGCTTTGGCGTGGTCGCGGCCCACATGTTTGATCAGTGTGGACTGGTCCTTGTCATAGCCGCTGCAAACCTGTCCGCCGTTGCGTCCTGACGCGCCAAAGCCCACGCGATGCGCGTCAAGCACGATGACATCCAGCCCTTTCGCCGCCAGATGGCGGGCCGCAGACAAACCGGTATAGCCCGCGCCGATGACGCAGACGTCGGTCGTGACCGCGCCCTTCAGCGCCGGACGTTCGGGCGGGATATCGGCTGAGGCGACATACCAGCTATCGGGCAATACGCCGGGGCGGTCGTTACGATAAAGT
>NZ_DASYOK010000313.1:0-8349 GCF_036007805.1 Yoonia sp. | reverse complement strand
GCTCGAAGGGACGTCCGTGGCAGGGTACACTGGCGTCTGCGCGGCGATTGCCGGCACCGATTTCTACACGCCCACCAGCGGGCTGCGCATCCCGGCCCTGGGAATTGCCGGAACAGAAGACGGATCGACACCGCCCGATCTGGTGCGTGAAACAACCGACCTGATCCCCGGCTCGAAATTCGCGTTGATCCGCAACGCGGGCCACCTGCCCTGCGTCGTACAACCGGCAGAATTCGCACAGCACCTGAGCGACTTTTTATCAGCAACCGGACATTTGCGCGCCTAGCCCTTTGATCGCGCTTGCAAAGCCGACCGCGCACACTAATCCTGCGCGGATGAACAAACGCCTCGCCGTCACCTTTATCTTCATTTCGGTCATGCTTGACAGTATGGGGATCGGGCTGATCATGCCGGTGATGCCCGACCTGATCCAAGAGGTTGAAGGCGAAGGCATCGGCGGTGCGGCCGTTTGGGGCGGTATCCTTGCGACGATCTTTGCGGCGATGCAGTTCCTTTTCGGGCCGACCTTGGGCAGCCTGTCGGACCGCTACGGGCGCAGGCCTATTCTGATCATCTCGCTGGTGATCATGGCCTTCAATTATGTGCTGATGGCGCTGGCCTTCACGATCTGGCTGTTGATCATCGCGCGGGTGATCGGCGGGATCACGGCGGCGACGCAATCAACCTCGGCCGCCTATATGGCCGATATTTCCGCGCCCGAGGAAAAAGCCGCCAACTTTGGCCTGATCGGTGCAGCCTTTGGCATGGGCTTTGTGCTGGGGCCTATGATGGGCGGTGCGCTGGCGGAATTCGGCACGCGCGCCCCGTTCTGGGCAGCAGCGTTTCTGGCGATGAGCAACGCCATCTTTGGCTACTACGTTCTGCCCGAGAGCGTGACCGACCGTATCCGCCGCCCCTTTGAATGGCGGCGCGCAAACCCGCTGGGGGCGTTTCGCAACATCGGGGGCTTGCCCGGCGTGAAGCGGCTGCTTCTGATCAGCTTTGTCTACACCATCGCCTTTTTCGTCTACCCCGGCGTCTGGGCCTATTTCGGCGCGGAACGCTTTGACTGGGGGCCGGGCATGATCGGCCTGTCACTGGGTATCTTCGGCATCGGCATCGCCATTGTGCAGGGGCTATTGATCCGGCCCATCCTGAGCCGTATCGGCG
The DNA here is from genome assembly GCF_036007805.1 of Yoonia sp. Lineage (GTDB taxonomy): Bacteria > Pseudomonadota > Alphaproteobacteria > Rhodobacterales > Rhodobacteraceae > Yoonia. The sequence continues at coordinate 7,179 of NZ_DASYOK010000313.1, read as the reverse complement.
AGCGCAAGGCCGTGATCCTTGGCCTGTCGGTTGACGTGCTGGCTTTTGTCGCTTTGGGTTTTGTGACGAACGGATGGGTTGCACTGGCGCTGACACCGCTCACTGCACTGGGCTCCATCGCGGGACCGGCGCTGCAAGGGATCATGTCACGCACTGCGGCAGACAACCAGCAGGGCGAACTGCAAGGCACGCTCAGCTCCACCAACGCGGTGGCCACGATTGTCGCCCCGCTGATGGTCACCCAGACCTTCTGGTTTTTCACCGACGGCCACGGCCCGGTCTATGCACCCGGCGCGCCTTTCATCTTGTCGGCGATCCTGACCATCGGCTGTATTCTTGTTTTTGTTCAAACCCCCCGGCCAAAGCGCCCCCGCGGCACATAACGTCGCGATCAGACTTGCAAGACGCATCCGACCAAAGCAGGGTCAGGGCCAGACAGGTTCCAAGGATACAGCCATGCCAGAGATCAAAGCCGCCGTTTGCCGCCAATTCGGCGCCCCGCTCACCATTGAAACGGTCACGCTTGCCGCCCCCGCAATGGGCGAGGTTGAGGTCACACTCAAGGCCTGCGCGATCTGCCATTCCGACATTTCCTATATCGACGGCGGCTGGGGTGGCACCCTGCCTGCGGTCTACGGCCATGAGGCCGCAGGGCACGTCAGCGCCGTCGGCGCCGGTGTGCGCGGTATCGCGGTTGGCGATCCTGTGGTGGTGACACTGATCCGCGCCTGTGGCACCTGCCCGTCCTGCGCGGGCGGCAAACCGGTGGCCTGCGAAAGCGACATGGCCAGCGGCCCGCTGACCGACGCAACGGGTGCAGCGCTGCATCAGGCGATGAACACGGGCGGCTTTGCCGAACGGGTGGTCGTCGATCAAAGCCAGGTGGTGAAACTGTCTGACGGGATCGCGATGGAGGCCGCGTCACTACTCGCCTGTGGCGTGATCACGGGTGTGGGGGCTGTGGTGAATGCAGCGGGCCTGCGCGCCGGACAGGACGTGGTTGTGATCGGCGCAGGTGGCGTGGGTCTGAACGCTATCCAAGGGGCGCGCATCGCAGGTGCCCGCAGGATCATCGCAGTGGATATGTCGGAAGAAAAGCTCGCCATTGCCAAGGAGTTCGGCGCAACCGACGGGGTACTTGCGACCTCTGAAAAACCGTGGCGTGCCGCGAAAAAGGCCATCGGGCGCGGGGCGGATGCGGTCTTTGTCACGGTGGGCGCGATCCCGGCCTATGACACCGCCCCGCAATATCTGGCCAACGGGGGCAAGGTGATCATGGTCGGCATGCCCCATTCAGGTGCGATGTCCACCTATGAGCCGGTGATGCTGGCAGCCACCGGCCAAGGCATGGTGGGGTCGAAAATGGGCGATGTGGTGATCACGCGTGATATTCCGTGGATGGTCGATCTCTACGAACAGGGCCGGCTGAAACTGGATGAGCTGATCTCGGGACGCTGGACGCTCGAACAGATCAACGAAGCGATTGCGGATACAAAGACGGGCAGCGCCAAGCGCAACGTGATCGTGTTTGACTGACCGCTGCCAAACCGTAAGGTGGATTTCAATCCACCTTACCTGACCCGCGGGATGCAAGCATATGAAACTCGCCGAACTTGATATCATCGTCACGGCACCCCCTGCCCCGGGTTGGGGTGGACGGTATTGGATCATCCCCAAGGTAACGACGGACACAGGCGTTGTTGGCTACGGCGAATGCTATGCCTCTTCCATCGGGCCCGCGGCGATGAAGGCCGTTATCACAGACGTCTTTGCGCGCCACATGGCAGGCGAGAATCCTGAAAACATCGAACTGATGTTCCGCCGCGTCTATTCCTCCGGCTTCACCCAACGCCCCGACCTGACCGTGATCGGCGCATGGTCCGGCCTTGAAATGGCCTGCTGGGATATCCTTGGCAAGGACCGCGACCGCCCTGTGCACGCCCTGATCGGCGGGCGGATGAATGACCGCATCCGCGCCTATACCTATCTTTATCCCCGCCCCGTGCACCCGCTGCCTGAATTCTGGTCCAGCCCCGAAATGGCCGCTGAAGTCGCACTTGATATGGTGGAAAAAGGCTACACAGCGGTCAAATTCGACCCCGCAGGCCCCTATACGATCCGCGGCGGGCATATGCCGTCGATGTACGATATCTCACTCTCGGTTGCGTTCTGCAAAGCGATCCGCGACACCGTGGGCGACCGCGCGGACCTTTTGTTCGGCACCCATGGCCAGTTCAGCACCGGTGGCGCGATCCGGCTGGCCAAAGCCATCGAACCCTATAGCCCCCTTTGGTACGAAGAGCCGATCCCCCCTGATAACGTCAACCAGATGGCGCGTGTCGCCAGCGCCACCAGCATCCCTGTCGCCACCGGCGAACGCCTGACCACCAAGGCTGAATTCGCCCCTGTTCTGCGGTCAGGGGCCGCAGCAATTTTGCAACCTGCTTTGGGCCGTTCGGGCGGCATTTGGGAAACCAAGAAAATCGCCGCAATGGCCGAGGTCTATAACGCGCAGATCGCGCCTCATCTTTATGCAGGCCCCGTCGAATGGGCCGCGAATATCCAACTGGCGGCCTCAATCCCCAACATCCTGATGGCCGAAACAATTGAGACACCGTTCCATAACGCGCTTATCAAAGGCAGTATCACGGTCGAGGAAGGGTACATCGAAGTCCCCAACACCCCCGGCCTTGGCATCGACTTTGACGAAGACCTCGCCCGCGCGCACCCCTATGACGGCGACGGGCTGCACCTGCAAATGCAGGATGCACCGATCGGATATCACGGGGTCAACAATTTCGGTGGCGGCGCGCCGGTGAAGAGGTAAGCGCCGCGCCACATGTATGACGAAGATCGCAGGAAGGTCCGGTCTGAGCGCAAACCGCCCGCTGCGAGAGCGTTTTTTGTCCAACGGCACAAGCGGACTATATTACCTTTTGTGGGCAGATCGCCCACTTTTGGGAGGTAAAAATGAAGAACTTAGTTATCGCTACTACGGTAGGACTTCTGATCTCGGGGGCTGCGTTTGCCGATGCCCACCGGAGCCCCGCACCCGAAGGTGCCAGCGCGTACATCGTCTCGCCGGCAGATGGATCAACGGTGTCGAACCCGGTTACTATCATTTTCGGATTGGCGGGTATGGGCATCGCTCCGGCCGGAACCGAAGTGGACAACACAGGCCACCATCATCTGCTCATCAACACCGATCCAAGCCAGTTGGATATGGATTCCGGACTACCCGCGACCGATGAGATCGTCCATTTTGGAGGCGGCCAGACACAGGTGACCAAAGAGCTGCCTGCAGGAACGCACACGCTTCAACTCTTGCTTGGCGATTGGAGCCATGTACCACACAACCCGCCTGTGATGAGCGAGGTCATCACAATCACAGTAAACTGACGCGGCTGCACCATTGCGGCCTTCAGCTTAGCGGACGGAGCGGAGCAATCCGCTTCGTCCCCATCGCGGACAAGGGTTCAGGTCACAGCAGACGTCAAGACCTGCCCAATCCTACCATATACCGCACCACGATGGCTCTGCACGGCACCATGACGTGGATCTCAGCTTTATGCCTTATGGACGACGTTGAATCCTCCCATGATCAGACGCTTACCATCGAAGGGCATCGGCGCATCCGGGGCCATGCGCGGATCCTGCATTGCCGCGCTCCAACCCGCGTCGCGGGCTGCTTTGTCCGGCCAAGCGACCCAGGAGAAAACAATAATCTCGCCGGGCTCGGCTTTCACCGCCATCGGCATGGACGTTACTTCACCATCGGGGACATCATCGCCCCAACAATCGACAACCGAGGTTGCGCCGTTTTCCTTGAATACTTCGGACATTGCGCGCGAGAAGACGATGAAGTCGTCCTTCTTGTTCTCTGGCACGGCACAGATCATCCCATCAATATAACTCACGGTACTTCTCCTTTCCTAATTTGCTTTATGACTTTTGATGGTTGGAAATCGCCGCTTACCCCGATCACTGCGAAATTCCTTCCGAAATCTCTGTGACGATAACACGCTGGCCGATTTGAGTCTGCATCCTCCACACAACAGGCATCGCTCCGACCTCTGCGGCGGCTGCACTCAACGCGACCCTTTCCAAGCTTCGCCCGCTCCCCTATAATTGAACTGCGTTCATTGAAGTGAGGGGCAGATGGCAACCAAAACAGAAATCCGCAGACAGGAACTCCGCGAAAAGCTGATCGTGATCGCCGAACGCACCATCGCGCAAAACGGCCTGTCCGCCCTGCGTGCCCGTGATCTGGCGGCCGAGGCAGGCTGCGCTGTGGGGGCGATCTACAACGTCTTTGGTGACCTCACGGACCTGACACTCGCCGTCAATGCCCGCACCTTTCACCGCCTTGGCGCGGATGTGGCCGAAGCATTGGCAGACGCCCCTGGGGACCCCGTAGAACAACTGGTCGTCATGGCGCAGGCCTATCACCACTTCGCAGCAAGCAACCATCTAAGCTGGCGCGCGCTCTTTGACGTCGAACGCCCGGCGGGCGAAGCCGCCCCCGATTGGTACCTTGCCGAGATGGGGCAGCTTTTCACCTATATCTCTGATCCGCTTGCCGTGATCTTTCCTGATCGCGCCGCGGATGAAATCGCTCTTTTGACCCGCGCACTCTTCTCTTCTGTCCATGGTATTGTGCTTTTGGGGTTGGATGAAGCCAGCGCCGGCGTGTCAACCGACAATATCGACCACATGATTGCACTTGTTCTGCGGCAATTCACGGCGTCCCCAAAATAATTTGAACTATGTTCATTTTTTATCTTGCAACCAAAAGATGGACTCGCTATCTCTATTTTATGAACAGTGTTCACACACTGAAACGAAACGGAGAGACAGATGTTCAAGACACTTGCCACACTCATCAACGGCCAGAACGCCCGCGCTGAGGATCGCGTCCGTGATGCCTTTGCAATCGAACTGATCGACCAGAAAATCCGCGAAAGCGAGGCCAGTCTGCGCGCAGCCAAAGCCACGCTTGCAAGCCTGATCCAGCGCCAGCGATCTGAGGAAAAGCAACACGCCGGCCTAAAAAACCGCATCAACGATCTGACCAAACGCGCCAAGGAAGCACTCGACAACGACCGCGAAGATCTGGCCACCGAGGCCGCCCGCGCGATTGCCAATATGGAAAACGAATTGGCCATCCGGAGCGAAACCCTTGATCGGCTGGATCAAAAGGTTGTCCGCCTGCGCACGTCAATCGAAAGCGGGCACCGCCGGATCATTGACCTCAAGCAAGGGGCTATTCAGGCCCGCGCGGTCCGTCGTGAGCAGAATATCCAGATGCAGATGACGAAAACAGGTGTGCAACACGGCAGCGTCGAAGAGGCCGAAGAACTGATCGCCCGCGTCTTGGGCCGCGACGACCCCTTCGAGCGCAGCGAAATTTTGGCGGACATCAACCGCGATCTGGAAGGCGGCAACCTCACCGACCGCATGGCCGAGGCAGGTTTCGGCAGTGCCACCCGCGCCACTGCCGATGATGTGCTCGCGCGCCTCAAGTCATCCAAGAAGTAAATCAAAAACCTCAATTCACAAAAAAGGACAAACAAATGCTTAACAAAAACTCGGACAACGGCCTGATCATGACAGTCAACCTGTTGGGCGTGGTGATTGCCTACGGCATGCTCGGCATCTCGCTGTGGCTTTCAACCGATGTGCCGCTCTCAACCAAAGGTTTCTGGGCCATCTCGGTCATGATGCTGACACTCTCGCTGGTGAACTTTGTCAAATACCGCTTCGACGAACGCATGGCCGAAGACCGCATCCAGCGCATCGAAGACGCCCGCAACGAAAAACTGCTGGAAGACTACGTGAGCGAAAGCCGCTAATCCCCCCGCCCTGCCCCTCTTTCGGGGGCGGGGCTTTCCTCTTTTCAAAACCCAAGCCCTGCGCCAAAGTCAAATCCATGAAATTCTTACGCCAGTTCGCAGCACGTATCGTTGGCCAATCCATCCGCATCTTCGCGCGCGCAATCACCGCCGTGCGGGCCGAGTGGAAGGGCATCGAACCCGTCCCGCGCCAGCGCGTCTATTTTGCCAACCACACCAGCAACGCCGACATGCCGATGATCTGGTCGGTCCTGCCGCCCGCATTGCGCCGGACAGTGCGCCCCGTGGCTGCCGCCGATTATTGGCTGAAAAACAAATTGCGCGCCTTTGTCGGGCCAGAGGTTTTCAACTGCGTGCTGGTGGACCGCCGCCCCGAGGTGCAGGACAAACCGATGGACAAGATCATCGCAGCGCTGGACGAAGGGTCATCCCTGATCATCTTTCCCGAAGGCAACCGCAACATGACCGAGGACCCGTTGCTGCCCTTCAAGGCGGGGCTTTACAACATGGGCGTCGCGCGACCGGATGTCGATCTGGTGCCCACATGGGTCGCCAACCTGACCGAGATCATGCCCAAAGGCGAGGTGATCCCCCTGCCCCTGATCTGCACCGTCACCTTCGGCGAACCGATCCATGTGCGCGAAGGCGAAAGCAAGGATGATTTCCTCAAACGTGCTTCCGAGGCGCTCTTGGCGCAACGCCCCGAGGCCCGCCAATGACCAGCACGACAGCGGATATCCTGCTTTTGGCCTTTGGCAGTTTCGGCATACTGATTGCCCTGACGGTACTGGGCGAAATCCTGCGCGCACGCCAGCCCGTCCATGATCCCAACCCGATGCTCGACACCTATATGACCCGCGTTCAAAGCTGGTGGGGCATGGTCACATTCATCGGTTTGGCGCTCTTGCTGGGCAAACCGGGCATCATGACGCTGTTTGCTTTCGCCTCTTTCGCCGCCCTGCGCGAATTTCTGACGCTGACCACCAAAACGCAGGCCGACCACCTGTCGCTGGCGCTCGCCTTCTTTGCGGTTCTGCCCCTGCAATATGTTTTCGTGGGCTTCGGCTGGACCGGCCTTTATACAGTGTTCATCCCCGTCTACGCCTTTCTTTTCCTGCCGATGATCTCAGCCCTGCGGGGCAATCCGCAACGCTTTCTGGTGAGGGTTGCGGAAACCCAATGGGCGCTGATGATCGCAGTCTTTTGTGTCAGCCACGTGCCCGCACTGATGTCACTCGACATTGCAGGCTATGGCGACCGCTCTGTGCTGCTGATCGCCTTCCTCGTGATGGTCGTGCAATTCGGTGACCTGTTGGATTTCTTCTTT
>NZ_DASYOK010000312.1:0-23131 GCF_036007805.1 Yoonia sp. | reverse complement strand
GATCAAGTGACCGAGGTCTACACAATCTCAATGGGTCTTTTCAACGAGACCATGACAGATTGCGCCAGCAAAGAGGGTAATGCATTCCGCTCCACGATCACGAATGATCCGGGCGAACCCGGACTGGACGAGATCTTCCAGACAATCGCAGAGCAGATCACAGCGTTGCGTCTGGCATTGTAATGGGGTCATTCACGATGAAAACTCTGTTACAACATTTCTTGAAAGACGAACGCGGCACCGCGTCGATCGAGATTGTGCTCGTGTTCCCCGTGTTCTTTGGGTTTTTCCTGATGACATATGAATCGGGTATCTATTCCGCACGGCAAGTGATGCTTGAACACGGTGTTGACGTAACGGTCCGCGAAGTGCGGATCGGTGTTATCACAAACCCGGACCGCGATAACCTGCGTGCGCGGATCTGTGACGCAGCCCGCATTTTGCCGGACTGCATCAGACAGCTTGAAATTGAATTGGTGCAGCGTGACCCGAGGACTGCTTGGGTTCCACTTGACGCGGATGTACGCTGCGTCGACCGCGGGGATCTGGACGCGGCATATGGCGGAACAATTGATCCGACAGGCAACAATGAACTGATGTTCTTGCGGGCCTGCATCCGCATTGACCCCTTCCTGCCATCTTCCGCCTTGGGCAAGGCCTTTATCGAGGCGAACGCTGGCGATACGGCCGCAGGTGAATCCTATGCGTTGGTTGCGACCAGTGCATTTGTCGTCGAACCTTTCCGGAACGATTGACCATGAAGAGCATAGCATCATTCACAAAAGCTTTTCGCGACGACGAACGCGGTTCAATGGCTATTGAACTCTTGCTCGTCGTCCCGATCCTGCTGTGGGTCTTTTTGTCAACATTCGTCTACTTTGACGTCTTCCGTGTTGAGACGAATTCCGTCCGCGCGACAATCACGCTGGCCGAAATGTTCAGCCGCGAGGACAGTGTGAACGACACTTTCATCAACAGTGCGCAAAGTGTTCTGCAAACCCTTACATTTGAGGAAAATGATCCAGACTTCAGGGTGACAGTTTACACGTATAACGAAGCTGCTGACGAGTTCCGGGTTGTTTGGTCGCGCAGACGCGGCGCCGGCATAACGCAAAACTTGACGAACGCAGACCTTGCTGACCTCAGGGCAGAAGGCCGCCTGCCGCCTATGGATAACTTTGACCAAAACATCTTCATCGAAACGCGCACCGAATATGATGCGCCTTTCAATATCGGCTTGGGTCCGTTTACCGTGACCAATCTGGAAGATCTTACCTTCACGAGCGACATGATTATCCGCCCACGCGGGGTCAGGCTTTGCTTTATAACCAATGCAGGCAACTCGATCTGCGGGCCAGGAAGTTAATCCTTGATCATCATGCTGATCCGTTCAGCCATGAATTTGGATTGACCGGCATTTGTGACGCCACCCACACCAACACGGCGCCCAAAGCGCCACCAAAGCCCCGGCAACCATGCGCGGGGCTTTTTGCTGTGCAGCACCAAGGTAAACCCGTTGGACGGCTTAAAGGCAAAAACACCCCGATCTACGCTGCGAATATCCTCAATCCGCGCCAGAACAGTGCCAGTGCTATCGCGCAACTCTGTTTCGGTCAGCGCGATGGTCACATGGGTCGCACGACGTAACCGCTCGGCCTGCCAAAGCATCAGCACACCGAACACCAGCATAAAGATCATCCACTGAAATGCAGGAGGATGCACGAGCGTCAGATAGACCACCAGCGCCCCTAACCCGAACAGGACACCATAGGCAAAAATACGGCGCGCGGGCGAGGCCTCTACAACCGCAAGAATCCCGTTTTCATCTGGTTGGAACATGATTTGTCTCCATCACTGCAGAGGCCTTATCCTACCTTGCCGAGGCTGTCACGGCACGGCGGACCATGTCCCAGTAGATCGCTTCAATTTTGTCGCTCTCGAGCCGCCCGCCTGCACGATACCAGTTGCTGATCCCTGTCAGCATCGCAATCAGCGCCATCGTGGTAATGCGCGGATCAGGCACGGCGAAAACACCCTCGGCTTCGCCATCCCTCAGGATGTTCTCAAGCACATCCTCATAGGCCCGCCGCAGCACCTCGACAGCGGCGAAATTCTCATCCGTCAGGTTGCGGAGTTCCATATAGGACACAAACACCTGATCCGGGCGCGGCAGATGAAACCGGATATGGAACCGCGTGAACCCTTCCAGACGCGCAAGACTGTTGCCCTGCAAATCAGCCGCCTTCAGCGCGGCCAGCAGATCCGCCATATGGCCCTGCATCAGGTCAAACAAAAGGGTCTGCTTATCCGGCGTGTAGTTATAGAGCGCCCCCGCCTGAATCCCGACTTCCGCCGCGATCTGGCGCATCGACACCGCCGCATAGCCGTGCCTTGCAATCAATCGCAGCGCCGCATCGCGCACCTTTGGGCCGGTAATATCAGAGTGGGAACCTTGCTTGCGTGCCATAACAGCCATTTAACTGAACGCTTGTTCATTTGGAAACCCCTCATCGGCAGTTGCCCCCACCCCATGACCACAGGTATGGTGGCGATCATGCGTCTGCTCTGGCCCCTTTCCTTTCTGTTTGTCACCGCTTGCGCCACATTTCCCGCGCTGGACGGCACGATCAGCGATGCCGCAAGGCAGGCCCCATACCCCACATTGACACAGCTTCCGTCACTGCCACCCGTTTCTGCCTCTGACGACGCAGATCTGCAGGCCCGGATCGCGGCATTACAGGCCCGCGCTGCACAACTGCGCCAGATTGACATCGCCGCGTTGCAGTAGCCGCGCGCTTTCGCTAGACCCGTGCTGACGCAGCACAACGATGGATTTATGCAGATGACAACACCTCTTCGCCTTGGGATCGCGGGACTTGGAACCGTGGGTGTGGGCATTGTCCGGATTGTGCAGAAACATAGCGAGCTGCTTGCCTTGCGCGCAGGTCGCCCTGTTGAAATCATCGCGGTCTCGGCACGGTCCAAAACCAAGGATCGCGGCGTTGATCTGTCCGCCTATGCATGGGAGGACGACCCCGTTACCCTTGCCAAACGCGACGATATTGACGTCTTTATCGAGGTCATGGGCGGTCACGAAGGCCCAGCCAAAAACGCAACCGAAGCGGCCATCGCCACTGGCAAGGATATCGTCAGCGCCAACAAGGCCCTGCTTGCCATCCACGGCCAAGCGCTCGCCGAAGCGGCCGAGGCCACAGGCCATGTGATCCGTTTTGAAGCGGCTGTGGCAGGTGGCATTCCCGTGGTCAAATCCCTGACCGAAGGGCTCGCGGGCAATGAAATCACCCGCGTCATGGGCGTGATGAACGGCAGCTGCAACTACATCCTGACCCGCATGGAAGACGCAGGGCTCAGCTATGAAGCCGTCTTTGAAGAGGCCAATCAACTGGGCTATCTCGAAGCCGATCCCGAATTGGACGTGGGCGGCATTGATGCGGGTCACAAACTCGCGCTTCTGGCCTCTATTGCCTTCGGCACGCAGGTCAATTTCGACGCGGTCGAGCTTGAAGGGATCGGATCCGTCACGATCGAGGATATCCACCAGGCCGCCGATATGGGCTATAAGATCAAACTCCTGGGTGTGGCCCAGATGACAGGGCGCGGGCTCGAACAGCGCATGTCGCCCTGTCTTGTCCCTGACACATCACCGCTTGGCCAGCTGCAAGGCGGCACCAATATGGTCGTGCTCGAAGGTGACGCGGTCAACCAGATCGTTCTGCGCGGCCCTGGCGCGGGCGAAGGCCCTACAGCAAGTGCGGTCATGGGCGATGTGATGGACATCGCGCGCGGGTGCCGTGTTTCGACCTTTGGGCAACCGGCCAACACCCTGCGCAAAGCGCGCGCCGCACGCGCTGCTGTGCCCGCACCCTATTACTTGCGCTTGAAACTGCTCGACAAACCGGGGGCTTTGGCCAAAGTCGCGCACGCGTTAGGCGAAGCAGGCATTTCGATCGACCGGATGCGCCAATACGACCACACGGACGCAACAGCACCCGTTCTGATCGTCACCCACAAGACGACACGCACCGCATTGGAAGAGGCGCTTTCCGATTTCAAATCCACCGGCGTGGTCAGCGGCACCCCTGTCGCAATCCGCATCGAGGCGGTTTAGCGCAAACAGTCTTGTAGCCCGCGCGCGGACAGGCTTTAGGTGGGGTAAGTTACAAAAGGACTGCCCTGATGCCCGCCGCACTTGATTTCAACGACCGCACCCTGTCTCTCGGGCTTGCCCGCGTCTCCGAGGCCGCGGCCATTGCCTGCGCCCGCCTTATCGGACGCGGCGACGAGAAGGCGGCAGATCAGGCCGCAGTGGATGCCATGCGCACCCAGTTGAACAAGCTTGATATCGCGGGCGTTGTGGTCATCGGCGAAGGTGAACGCGACGAAGCCCCGATGCTGTTCATCGGCGAGGAAGTCGGCACCGGCAACGGCCCCGGTGTGGATATCGCCCTTGATCCGCTGGAAGGGACGACACTGACCGCCAAAGACATGCCCAACGCGCTGGCCGTGATCGCCATGGGGCCGCGCGGGTCCATGCTGCACGCGCCTGACGTCTATATGGACAAGCTCGCCGTCGGCCCCGGCCTGCGCCCCGGCGTTGTGACGCTTGATATGTCACCCTCCGAGCGTGTCTCGGCCCTTGCCGCCGCCAAAGGCTGTTCGACCAACGATATCACCGTCTGTGTGCTCGAACGCCCCCGCCACGAAGATATGATCGCGGAAATCCGCAGCACCGGTGCTGCAATTCGCCTGATCACTGACGGTGACGTGGCCGGTGTGATGCATTGCGCCGAACCCGACGTGACGGGGATTGATATGTATATGGGTTCAGGCGGCGCGCCCGAGGGTGTGCTGGCCGCAGCCGCGCTGAAATGCATGGGCGGGCAGATTTTCGGCCGTTTGCTGTTCCGCAACGATGATGAGCGTGGCCGCGCAAAGAAAGCAGGCATCACGAATTTTGACCGCGTCTATACACGCGACGATATGGTGACAGGCGATGTGATCTTTGCCGCGACCGGTGTGACCGACGGATCGCTCGTGCCCGGCATCAAGCGTGAGGTGGGCTTTGTGACGGCCGAGACAATCCTGATGCGCTCCAAGACCGGATCGGTGCGGCGCATGATCTATCGCAACCCAACCAGCTAACCGGATCGCTTTGGCACCAACGCAGGGGAGCGCCAAAGGACTTTATAGCAGTAATTTAGGTCCCTTTCATTGCTGCGTGGATTTCCAGGGTTGCGCGTTATGCACCCGCATTGCGCGGTTATTCTGCTCATAGCCCTTTGACCAAGGTCGTCTGATGCCGGGCGACGGCTATTTACGGGTCCGAGGAATTAAGCGCGCATATCCGCGCATCCCTCAAGTGTCGCACCTCGGCGCAGGGTTCTGCAAAGCGCCGCTCTCGGCCCTTTGCAAGCAACGCTCACGCATCCGCGACCTTATCGCAGTGTGCCCATCATCATATTCGGCAAGAAAGACCGGTAACTTGCCCGGTTGGTCTTTATCGAAACGGTGATACGGATGGTTCGACTTTGGCGGATCACGACCGAAGCTGTCGTGGCATGACGACCAAACTCCCTGATGTCAAAGGTCCTGACCAATTGCGCTCAACGGATGAAAGCATGCAAACTCTCGTCCACTCCCGTCGGCCTTTAGAACGGGCTTCTCGTATCGGCACTGATCCGTCGCAAATGCACACCGTTCATTGAATGCGCACCCCAAGGGTGGGGACAACGGATCGGGCAATTCGGTCTGTGCGGACTCAGGTGCCGCAATGGGTCGCCCGACCTCGGGGGCGCTTTGCGCCAGAAGCGCCGTGTAGGGGTGACGCGGACTGGCAAAGATATCCCTTGCCGCCCCGACTTCGACGATGGCGCCAAAATAGAGCACGGCAACCCGATCACTGACCGCTTCAACCACGGCCAGATCGTGGCTGATGAACAGATAGGTCAGACCGTAGGCGTCCTTTAGGTCCGCCAAGAGGTTCAGCACCTGCGCCTGTACGGAAACATCAAGCGCCGAAACCGGTTCGTCCAGGATCAGAATCCGCGCCTCGGCGGCCAAGGCGCGGGCGATACCGATGCGTTGGGCCTGCCCGCCGGAAAACTCGTGCGGGTAGCGATCAAGAAATTCCTCGCGCAGGTTTACGGCGGCGAAAATTTCGCGAATGCGTGCGGCGCGGGCAGCCTTGTCAAGGTTGTGCAACTTGCGCAGCGGGGTCTCCATGATTTGCCGGATTGTCTTGCGTGGATTCAGACTGCTGATCGGGTCCTGAAACACGTATTGAATGCGTTTGCCGAAAATCGCGGGGTCCGCGTTGTCGAGAACCGCACCTTCGATTTCAATCTGTCCCGTCGTGGGGGCCGACAACCCGACAAGCATTTTCGCGAGGGTGGATTTCCCGCACCCAGATTCCCCCACAATGCCAAGCGTCTCGCCGGTTTGGACTGCTAGGTCGAGCGCTTGGACTGCATGAACCACCGCCTTCGGCGGGCCGAACAGGCGTTTGCCGACAGGAAAGGATTTGGACAGACCCGTCAGTTTCAGGGCTTCGGTCATGCGCTACGCTCCACTGGAACTTCGGGGAACAGGCATCTGGTCTTCCTGGTCATCCCGGTTGTAACGAGGTCGACCGGTTTCGCGCGGCACAGGTCCTGCGCCTTGTTACAGCGCTCCGCAAAAGCGCATCCAATGGGCAAATGGTCCACGACAGGCGGCAAGCCGGGAATGGCCGCCAGTTTTCGTTGCCCGCCACCCAATGTCGGCACGCAGGCGATCAGGCGAGCGGTATAGGGGTGCTGGGGGCTGCGCAGGACGGCCTCGGTTGGCCCTTCTTCCACGATCTGGCCTGCATACATCACTGCCACACGGTCGCACAATTGGCCGACAACGCCGAAATCATGCGTGATAAAGATGATCGCCAGCCCCCGTTCGCGCCGCAGATCGCTGAGGACAGAAAGGATTTGCGCCTGAACAGTCACGTCCAGTGCGGTGGTCGGTTCGTCTGCGATAATCACATCGGGGTCGTTAGCCAGCGCCATGGCAATCCCGACGCGCTGACGCATGCCCCCCGACATCTCGTAGGGGTAGCTGTCGATCCGGCTTTCGGCGTTGGGAATACGCACGGATTTAAGCAGATCGACCGCGCGGGTGCGGGCAGCCGTATGAGAGACGGTTTCGTGGGATTGGATTGCCTCGATCAGTTGGTCACCAACCTTGTAGAGCGGATGCAGCGTCGCGAGAGGGTCCTGGAAAATATAGGCGACGCGTCGCCCACGCAGGGAACGGAGTTTTTCGTAAGGGGCGCCAATGATATCCTCGCCCGCAAAATGGACCGCACCGCCGGTGATCACGCCGGGGGGTGACGCGACAAGGCCCATCACGCTGAGCGCTGTCACTGATTTTCCCGATCCGCTTTCGCCGATAATGCCAAGGCATTCACCCTTTTCGACGTGCAGATCGACCCCACCAACGGCCTGATACACACGATCCCGCACCCGGAATTCGGTGCGCAATTGGGCGATGTCCAGCAGGCTGTCGGTCTTGGCGGCGGGCACTGCGCCGTGCCGCTCCACCGTGGTGGCCGGCATCGGACGGCTGAGCGCGCCCGACTTCAGGCGCGGATCAAGCGCATCCCGCACGCCATCACCCAACAGATTGATCCCCATAACGATGATCAGGATCATCGCACCCGGCACGATTGAGGTGTGAGGGTTGGTGATCAGCGCCGAACGTGCCTCACCCAGCATCGACCCAAGGTCGGCCTGAGGGGGCTGTGACCCGAGCCCGAGGAAGGACAGGCCAGCCGTCTCGAGGATCATCCAACCAACGGTCGTGGACATGGCAATAACGATAACGGGCAGAACATTGGGCAGTACTTCACTCAGAATGATCTCTCGGTCGCGCATACCGGCCAGGCGGGCGGCATCGACGAACTCTTTATGCGCGATCCCCACCGTTACTCCGCGAATATTGCGCGCAAAGAACGGCACATTGACCGCAGCCACCGCGATGAGCGCGTTCATCAGACCGGGGCCAAGGGCCGCCACAATCGCCAACGCCAGCAGAATATATGGAAACGCCATGAGCATATCGACGCCACGCATGATCAGATTGTCGGTGCGCCCGCCATAGTAGCCCGCGATGATCCCGATGGCCGACCCGATGGTGGCCGCAATGATCGCGGCCGCCAGCCCCATCGCAAGGCTCAAACGCGTCCCCCACATCAAGCGGCTCAGAAGGTCACGGCCCAGATGATCGGTACCAAGCAATGCGCCTTCACTGAGCGGTGGCAGGAAACGGTTTGGCGTATCGGTTACATCCGGATCTGCCAGCGGCAAAAGCGGTGTGATCAATGCCAGAAAGACGATGACGCCGATGACGATCAGCCCCGCAAGGGCCAGACGATTGCGGGCCAGTAGTCTGAGAAATGCCATCATGTCTTGATCCTTGGATCAAGCAGCGCCTGGGCCACATCCACCATAATGTTGAACATCACATAGCAGGCGGCGATGAAAACCACACCGCCCTGGACCAGCAGAATGTCGCGTTTCAGAATCGCATCAACCAGCATGCGACCCACGCCAGGCCATTGAAAGACCATTTCGATATAGACGGCGCCGGACAGAACGAAGCCTGCCTGAATGCCCAGGATCGGGATGATCGAGACCATGGCCGCCCGTAACGCATGGCGCCAAATCACGCGGCGCTCATGGACGCCCTTGGCCCGCGCTGTGCGGATGAAATCCTGCCGCAACACTTCGAGCATGGCAGACCGCGCCAGCCGGGCGATGACGCCGGTGGCCACCACGGCCAAAGCAATGGCAGGCATGGCCAGATGATCCATCAGCACCCAAAGGTTTCGGTCCCCATAGATCGGCCACATGCCCGACACCGGGAACCATCGCAGTTGCACCGCGAAGATCAGGATCATCATCATGCCCAGAAAGAACGAGGGGATCGAAATTCCCAGCAGCACGACGAATGTGATCGCCTTGTCGGCAAAGCCGTATTGCCGCGCGGCCGAGATCACACCTGCCGCAATGCCAAGGATCGAACACATAACGAAGGATGTCCCGGCAAGGATCAACGTGGCGCCAAACCGGTCCAGAACTTCGTCCAAAACGGGGCGGTTCAGGGCGAAGCTGCGCCCGAAATCCCCCTGCAGCATATTGCCCAACCAGATAAAATAGCGCGGAACCAGCCCCTGATCCAAACCAAGGTCCCGATTCAGTTTCTCCACGTTTTCGGGTGTCGCATAGGAGCCGAGGATCGCCGTTGCGGGATCACCGGGGATCATCGCCATAATCAGGAAAACAATCACGCTGATCCCAAGCAGCACCGGAATGGCCGAGAGAAGCCGTTTGAGAATGTATCCGGTCATCGTCTATGTTTCCGCCCCGTCGGCGCGGCCCCCTGGGTCAGAGCCGCGCCAAAAGTCATTAGTTCTTGGTTACGTCATCCAGCAGCAGGAAGAAGGACGGCTGCAATGAAAAGCCGCCGACACGATCAGACGTCACTGCATTCTGCTTCCAGTTTGCCACAAAGACCCAAGGCGCGTCTTCCTGCACGATGACCTGCATCTCTTGGTAAAGACGCGCACGCTCAGACTGATCGGTCTCGACACGGGCGGCGTCCAGCAGGACATCGACCTCTGGGTTGGAGTAATAGCCGGAGTTGAACCCGCCTTTATCAGGCCAGGCTTCGGTACGCAGTGCAAGGAAGGGCAACGTATCGGGATCGTTTGTCATCCACGCCATCTGCGCCATGTCCGCCTTGCCCTCAAGGCCCGGGTTCACATTGCCAAGGAAGGTGTTCCACTCGTAGGTCTCGATAGTGACATCAAGACCCACGGCCTCAAGATCTGCCTGAATCGCGGTACCCATGGCCACAGGATCAAGCATGCCAGAGCCGCCTTCGGTCACATAGAACGTCAGCTCAGCCCCTTCAGCACCAGCCTCGGCGAGCAAGGCACGCGCGCGGTCCGGGTCATAGGGATATGGCTCGAGGTCAGGGTTATAGGCCCATGCGAAGGCGGGCGGCGTCGGACCGGCGGCGACCTCGGCGGTCCCTTCCAGAACGTCATTGACGATCGCTTCCTTGTTGATCGCATAATTCGCCGCCTGCCGGACGCGCACATCGGCAAAAGGACCTTCCTTGGCGTTCAGGATCAGGAACCAGACATGCGGACCGGCCTGTTCGTGGACCGTATAGCTGTCGCCCTGAAACTCGCTAAGCGCCACGGGCGGCACCTCGACCATCAGATCAATACCGCCCGCCAGCATCTCGGCGGTGCGCGTGTTGGCGTCTGTGATCGGCCGGAAGACGACTGTTTCAAGCGCGGGCGCGCCATCCCAATAGTCAGGGTTGGCCTGCACGACCACAGCCTCATTGCTGCGCCATTCGCCAAAGGTAAACGCACCTGTCCCTGAAGGATTGCGCCCAAAATCGGCCCCATGTTCCATCACCGCAGCAGGCGACACGATCAATCCCGTAGGATAGGCAAGGTTCGACAGGAACGGCGCATAGGGGGAGTTCAGCGTGAATGCGACGTTCTGCGCGTCAATAACTTCGACGTTCTCGACCGCGGAGAAGAAGAACGCCAGCGGGAACGGGCCCGTGTCGTGATAGGGATGGGCCTCGTCCAGCATACGGTCAAAGTTGAATTTCACTGCTTCCGCATCAAAGGCGCTGCCGTCATGAAACGTCACGCCTTCGCGCAGGGTAAAGGTATAGACCGTGCCGTCCTCGGAAATTGTCCAGTCGGTCGCCAAAGCGGGCTCGACTTCCAGTGTGCCGTCTTTGTAGCGCACCAAACCGTCATACATGTTCATCAGAATGCGGAAATCATTGACCGCCGTGACTGCAGCGGGGTCAAGCGCTTGCGGCTCCGCGATCTGGCCGACAATCAGCACATTCTCCGGCGTCTGCGCGGCAGCACCGCCCACAGACAGGGCCAAAGCTGTTGCTGCCGTTGCTGCCAACAGGGCGCGACGGGGTAGGTTCATGAAGGTCATGGCATATCCTCACTGTTACGTTTATTTATCATGATTAATTGTATTTGGACAAATTCTCATGATAAATACAAGGTAAATGTGCGAAAGGTTCTGCTGTGACGTTTTCCATTTTGACATATGACGAAAAAACAGGCGCTTATGCGGGGGCAGCGGCCACGGGCAGTCTGTGCGTCGGGGGATGGGTTCTGCGTGGAGATATCGAATCAGGCCTTTGCGCCTCGCAAGGGACAGCACCCAGTACCTTCTGGCGTGACGATGCAATGCGCCGTCTGTACGGCGGAGCGCGCGCTGCAAATGTGGTCGCGGACCTTACAGCAACCGACACCGGACGTGCGCATCGGCAGCTTGCGGTGCTGGACAGATCTGGCAGCACTGCAGGCTTCACAGGTGCCAAGAGCGTGCCCTATGCCGATACGATCGCAGCGCCGAACCTGATCGTGGCCGGTAACATGCTTCAATCGCGCAAGGTGCTTGAGGCCATGATCGACGCCTTTGGGGCCAGCACAGCCAGCGCCCCTCAACGGATGATTGCGGCATTGTGTGCCGCTGACAAAGCTGGATCGGATGTGCGCGGTCTACAATCAGCGGCTTTGTTGGTTCTTAATCCGAACGCCCCACCAATTGATCTGCGCATTGACCACAGTCGCGCGCCCCTTGATGACCTTGCCGCACTGGCGGATCAGGTCAGCCAGCCGCCGTATTCTGACTGGCTCGAGGAAGCGCCGGTACAGGCCGACCGCAGCCGCGCACCGAAGGTTGAGGACAAGGTTGCACCTTAACCCGGCCCTACTCGGCCATGAACTCCCGCGTGATCCGCATTTCCTGCTGGTTCATCATACGTTCGGCCCCTTCCATGTGCGACGTCATGATGGCACGCGCACCATCGCTGTCGCCCTTGGCCAAAGCCTCCACGAGGTCGATCTGGTGATTGCGACCCCGCTCCCATAGCTCGCGGTTGGGGGTGGCATATAGCCGGCGATAGACCGTCAGGTCCGAAAGGATGCGGGCCATGAAGGAAATGACGAAGCCCAATAACTCGTTATCGGCAGCATCGGCGAGCCGCGCATGGAAGATCAGCGACGAAATATGCTGCTGTTTCTCTTCTTCCGGGGTTTTTGCGGGTTCAGGATGCTGATGGGCCATCTCGCGCAATTCGGCCAGCGTTTCCTCGTCCAATCTCCCGGCCAGTTTGGCCACGAGTGCGGGTTCGAGCATCTTGCGCATTTCATAAATGTCGGACAGCGACAAATCCTTGAAATAGAAATAGTTACCAAGAAGGGACATCGCGCGCTCCTTGCTGACCTCTCCAACCGAACTGCCACCACCGGGGCCGGTCTTGGTGACGATCAGGCCCTGCGCCTCAAGAATGCGCATCGCTTCGCGTACCGTGCCTTTGGATACGCCGAACTGCGCGATCATTGCGGCCTCGTTTGGCAACTTGTCTCCCTTGCGCAAATCACGCTCGACAACCCAGCGTTTGATCTGGTCGGCCACCTGCACCGGACGCGACCGTTTTTGCGCACGGGGGGCGTCTGTTATTTTGGGGCCAATGGGCGGGTTACTGCATTTTGTCATCATAATTTTCTAGACGAGTGTTGCAGCCGTGTGTAGCTAATAATTTATCATAACAAATCTGGACAATCTATGACTTTCGGCACATTGGCCCAAACCCGCTTGCGTGAAATTGCCCGGTGTTCGTTGGCCGGTGCAGGCGTGACACGTCTTCCGTTCACCGCTGAACATGCGTCAGCCTTGGCGCATATCCGTGATTGGATGACAGCGGCGGGCCTTCAAGTCCACATGGACGCGGCGGCCACTCTTGTCGGGCGCCTCGAGGGGCCAGAGGGCGGCAAGACGCTGTTGATCGGGTCGCATCAGGATTCCGTTCCCAACGGTGGGCGCTATGACGGGATCATGGGGGTCGTGCTGGCCTGCCTTGCCTTGGAAAAGCTCAAAATTGACAATGTCAGGCTGCCCTTCGCGGTTGATGTCCTTGCCTTTGCGGATGAAGAAGGCGTGCGGTTCCCCACAGCTCTCTTGGGCCCGCGCACTCTCGCAGGCACATTCGACAGCGCTGTGCTGAACCTTGAAGACCCAGAAGGTGTGACAGTAGGCGCGGCGCTGGCTGCGTTCGGCGCAGACCCGACGCAACTGGTCGGACTTGCCCGGGATCCAACCGATATCCTTTGCTATCTAGAGGCACACATCGAACAGGGACCGGTGCTCGAAACCCGGAATAGTCCTCTTGGCGTCGTCACGGGCATCTGTGGCATTGAACGTAACAGGATCGTCTTTACCGGCGAAACAGGCCATGCAGGCACCGTTCCAATGGCAGACCGCCGCGACGCCCTTGTAGCTGCATCGCGTTTTATTGTGGCGGTTTCCGAGATCGCCAAACAGACGAACAGCATCCGCGCAACTGTCGGGGAAATCTCTGTCCACCCCAATGCCGTGAATGCCATTCCCGACCGCGCCGCCCTCCCGCTCGAGGTGCGCTCGACGTCTGACGCGGCACGCGCGAATTTCAGCGCACAAATGCGGGAAATCGGAGCGCAGATCGCAAGCGAAAGCGGGCTTTCGTTCCAGATGGAGCAGACCTACAAGCAGCCCGCTGTAAACTGCGACCCGACCTTGGCCAAGACCTTGGCCAGCGCCGTCAAACAAGCAGGGCACCCTTTGGTTAGACTGCCATCGGGGGCGACCCACGACGCCTCTGCCATGTCAGACTTATGCCCCATCGCGATGCTCTTTGTGCGTTGCACGCGTGGCCTGAGCCACCATCCAGATGAACATGCACGCACGGAAGACATGAACGCAGCAGTCGACGCAATTGCTGGATTTCTGGTGTCATTGAAAACAGAAGGGACCACCTGACATTTCCACCATCCTCTTTTTCCTGCGAGGCAAAACGTGGCAAGCCATCCACCGCGTCGGGCTTGTTTGCCGCGGCGGGGATCACCGCGATGCGTTGGGCAGCCCGCGCGCGACAGCGCATGGCCTCGTTTGGCGATACCCTTGGCGGAGACCTCCCGTGTTTGTGCACCAAATCAGGCAGACGGAAAGCCGATCCAAGCGCAGAAACACCACATTCCGTGGTGTTATCAGGTGTTTCAACGAGAGGTGATTTTAGCAAATGGCGGGAACGAAGCTGTGGTCAAAGACAGGCGCGCCGCATATGGTGCCAAATGATGACTGCACCCCAAGATAAATCCGCTTTTCTGAACGTCACAGCCTCGGCCACGGGTCGCCGCTGGGTTGGTCCCAGCGTGGAAGAAGACCGGCTGTCAGAGGCCATGGCACAGGAAACCGGCCTGCCCGCCCCGCTTTGCCGTGTCTTGGTCCGGCGCGGCATCAGCGCACAGGACGCCCCCGTCTTTCTTGCGCCCACCTTGCGTGATCTGCTGCCGGACCCGCGCGTTCTCAAAGACATGGACGCGGCAACGACGCGCTTTTTGCAAGCGCTGCATAGAAACGAAAGCATTGCCATTTTCGCTGATTATGACGTGGATGGCGGCACCTCGGCGGCCCTGCTGATCTGCTGGCTACGTGATATGGGGCGACACGCCACGCTCTATGTGCCCGACCGGATTGATGAAGGTTATGGCCCCAATGATGAGGCCATGGCCACCCTCGCCCGCGATCACGATCTGATCATCTGCGTCGATTGCGGCACGCTTTCACATGGGCCTATTGCGGCGGCCAAAGGCGCCGATGTGATCGTGCTTGACCACCATTTGGGCGGCGAGACCCTGCCAGATGCGGTGGCGGTTGTGAACCCCAACAGGCAGGACGAGACAGGCGATCTTGCGCATCTCTGCGCGGCGGCTGTCGTGTTTCTGATGCTGGTCGATGCCAACCGGCAATTGCGCGAAGCAGGCCAAAAAGGTCCTGATCTGATGGCGATGCTTGATCTTGTGGGGCTGGCGACCGTGGCCGATGTGGCCCCTTTGATCGGCGTGAACCGCGCCTTTGTGCGCCAGGGCCTGACCGTGATGGCACGGCGCAACCGGATTGGTCTGACCGCTCTCGCGGATGTCGCAGGGCTCGACCAGGCACCAACCAGCTATCATCTCGGGTTTCTGCTAGGCCCCCGCGTCAATGCAGGCGGGCGCATCGGCAAGGCGGACCTCGGCGCGCGGCTTTTGGCCAGTGACAACCGGCACGAGGCCGAATCGATGGCCGCGAAACTGGACGAGTTGAACACAGAGCGCCGTGAGGTCGAAGCACAGGTCCGCGACATGGCACTTGAACAGGCCACCGCACGCGGGCTTGACGGACCGCTGGTCTGGGCCGCAGGAGAGGGCTGGCACCCCGGTGTGGTGGGCATCGTCGCCGCACGCCTGAAAGAGGCCACCAACCGTCCCGCTATCGTCATCGGGCTGGACGGCAATGAAGGGAAAGGCTCGGGGCGCTCGGTATCCGGTGTTGATCTGGGCGCCGCAATCCAGCGCACAGCGCAAGAGGGGTTCTTGATCAAGGGGGGCGGGCATAAAATGGCGGCTGGCCTGACCGTTGCGCGCGACAAGCTCGATGAAGCCATGGCGCGTTTGGGCGACCTTCTCGCAAAACAGGGGGCCGCTGACATCGGCCCCGCAGACCTGATCATCAGCGGCATCCTGATGCCCGGTGCCGCCACAGTCGATCTGATCAACCAGATTGAGGACGCAGGGCCCTTCGGCGCAGGCGCCCCCGCCCCGCGTTTTGCCTTTCCCGATTGCCAGATCCACTTTGCCAAACAGGTGGGCGCGAACCATCTGAAAATCAGCTTCGGAGATGGTCTGGGCGGGCGGATTGACGGAATCAGTTTCGGCGCAATGGACGGACCACTCGGGCCGATGCTGGTCAATCACAACGGGGCGCGGTTCCATCTGGCAGGGCGGCTTGAAATCAATAGCTGGCAAGGCAGGCAATCCGTGCAATTACGCCTTGAAGACGCTGCACCGGCCCACTGACAATTGCCTGCAAAAAACGAAAAAAGCCTCTTGCGCGCCACGCGTGGTTTCCCTAAAAGCGCCACACCAACTGCGGTCCCTTCGTCTATCGGTTAGGACGCCAGGTTTTCAACCTGGAAAGAGGGGTTCGATTCCCCTAGGGACTGCCATTGGTTTTCTCCAAAAACATCGGATAGTTTTCGCGACGCGCCAGAAGCGTCCATGATGGCGACCGGACATCAGTTGAAGTCTGCAACCGGTATTACGCCACAGCAAAAAAGCACTGGAACAGTGAATTGCTACGTGAGCGCGTTCCCGCAACGCCAAAGCTTTCGAATTTTAAAACTTGCTCTGCCCATGATAGCGGGGCTAATTGTTCACAAAAACGTCAGGCGGGCTTGGTTTGCGCCCGTGAATACGCAAAAGCCATTTTACGAGGGAATAAAACATTGGAAACCGACGTCACTCTGAGCGCGCGGATCGCCGACCACATGGCGCAAGTGATACGAAGCACGGCTGTCGACACGGTGCCTTGCCAACATGCACTGCTATCGGGCCTGTTTCCAGAGGATGTCTACGCGCGCATGCTGCAGAACATCCCTGAACGTGAAGCATTTCGGCCAATGAGCCTGGAGCACTTCCATGACAAGGACGGCGTCTCAACCCGCGATCTCATTGAACTGCCCGAGATCGGCGTCGCGCGGATCAGCAAAGACCAGCAAAGCCTTTGGTGGGCCGTGGGCACCGCAATCATGTCAGAAAAAGTGAAGTCAGCAGTTTTTGACGGGCTTGCCGAAGATCTTGCACCGGTCCTGAATGTCGACAAATCACAGATCAACAATCAAAAGGTCTTTGTCAGTACGGCGCTGCGTTTCGAGACCGAATCCTACTATATGCCGCCACATTTTGATGACTTGCCTCGGGTTGCGACCATGCTGATTTACCTGCCCGAAGACGACAGCCTCGATGGGCTGGGCACCTCGCTTTACGATTACGCGCCCAAATGGCAAAGGCCGTTTCGCCCGGCCCACCGTGAACTGCGCCGCGCACCGTTCCTGCCCAATAGCGGGATTTTCTTTTCGGGGAACGACCGCAAAAAACGCCCAGGCTGGCACGGGTTCGAACGGGTGGACAAGACAAAACTTGGGGATGCACCCCGCATCAGTTTGCTGACAACTTGGTACACCGGCACCGCGCAAACACACGCCGGCACCCCCGATATCCTGCCGGTCATGGCTGATGTCTGACGGCGCTTGGCCGTATGCACACCCAGAAGGGGCGGAGCGCGGTCGAATGCCTTCATTGCTCAAAATGGCGGCTCAGGCATTTACTGTCACGCGCGAAGGACTAGGCTATTGGGGACAATACCGAAACGGAGCACCCAATGTCCCTGAAATATCTGCACACGATGGTCCGCGTCAAAGACCTTGAGAAATCCATCGCTTTTTACGAACTTCTCGGGCTGAAAGAAACGCGGCGGTTCGATAGTGAAAGCGGGCGATTTACGCTGCTTTTCATGGCCCCTCCTGGACAGGAAGAATGCCCTGTTGAGCTGACCTACAACTGGGACGGCGACGATGCGCTTCCCTCGGACAGCCGGCATTTCGGGCATCTGGCCTACCGCGTGTCAAACATCTACGAGGTCTGCCAGCATTTGATGGACAATGGCGTGACGATTAACCGCCCGCCCCGCGATGGGCACATGGCCTTTGTGCGTTCGCCCGATAACATCTCGATCGAGCTTTTGCAGGAAGGCGACAACCTGCCTCCGGCCGAACCTTGGGCCAGCATGGAAAACACAGGCCATTGGTAAAATCCGGCGTCCTGTTCTGCTTTTGCATGGCGGCGGCCCCCGTTGAGGCCTGCCGCCTTGCGCTTGTGCTTGCGCTTGATGTCTCATCCTCGGTCGATGCAGAGGAAGACCGGCTTCAGCGTGGCGGCCTTGCGGCGGCCCTGCTTGCGCCCGAGGTGCAAGAGGCCTTTTTCATCAGTCCCGATCCTGTTGCGCTGCAAATCTTTGAGTGGAGCGGGAAGTATAACCAGACCGACCTTTTGAACTGGACACTCATCCGGTCGCCTGCCGATTTGCTCGTGGCGGCAGAGGCGCTGACCAACAGCACAAGGAGTGTCAGCGATATGCCAACGGCGATGGGCTATGCGCTGGGCTATGCATCCATCAAGCTGCGATCCGCGCCGCCCTGCCTGTTCCAGACCATTGATATGGCGGGCGACGGCGTGAACAATGACGGCTTTGGTCCTTCCAGCGCCTATAGGGCCTATCCCTTTGACGGGGTAACGGTGAACGGGCTGGCCGTCGCCGGAGCAGATAACACCGCCCGCGATTATTATCTGGCCGAGGTCATCTACGGCCCGAACGCCTTTGTCGAGGTCGCCTACGGCTTTACCGATTTCGAAGATGCGATGCGCCGCAAGCTGGTGCGCGAACTGTCTTCCCAGATTATCGGGCGCGCGCAGGCACAAGCAGAGGCCGAAGGATGATGCGGGTATGTCTGTTTGTGATGCTCTTGCCGGGCATCGCACAGGCAGCTTGCCGACAGGCGCTTTCGCTTGGCCTGGATGTTTCAAGCTCGGTCGATCAATCCGAATATGACCTTCAGCTTGAAGGGGTGATCGCCGCTTTGAACGCGCCGGTGGTGATGGATATCCTCTTTCTGCAACCCGACGCACCCGTTCGCCTGCATGTGTTTGAATGGAGCGGCCCCGTCAATCAGACGGTCATCGTGCCATGGACAACGATCAACACACCCGCAGATATCGCCGCCATCAGCGCGCGCCTGCGTGCCCATGAACGGGGCGTACCCGCACCAACCACTGCTGTCGGGTCGGCCTTGCTTGCGGGGTTTTCCTACCTCGAAGACCAAGCGGACTGCTGGATCCGCACCCTTGATCTGTCAGGCGACGGCGAAACCAATGTCGGGCCGCTCCCCGAAGACATCCCCGACAGTGCGACCCCAGCGGGTGTCACGGTCAACGGGCTTGTTGTCGGGTCGGGCAACTTTTTTGGCGATCAGGTCAGCCGCACCGCGCTGGCCGATCTGGAAGACTACTACCGCGAAAATGTCATCCGCGGGCCGGTGGCCTTTGTCGAGGTCGCGCAGAACTATGAAGACTACGCCGCCGCGATGGAGCGCAAGCTCTTGCGCGAACTCTCTGCCTTGGCGGTCGGTCAGATGGACAGGCCGCACGGCTCAAACGGATGATCCGTGCGGCCCTGCTCTTTCTTGCACTGCCCGGCGTTGCAACGGCCGCCAGCCGAAAGGCGCTTGCTTTGGGGAATGATGTGTCAGGCGCGGTCGGTGCGGTCAAAGACAGATAGCAACTTGCAGGTTCCCCAACCGCGCTGAACAGCCATACGGTACGCGACATGCCCGTCAACCGGCCTGATGACCGGTAGATGTGTTGTGCTGCGAATAGACCGGCCCGCGCGATCAAACCTTTATCATGCTAAGGAACGTTAACTGCTGGAAAAACTGACCAGCCGTGACAAAGGTGCCGTCACCCCTGAAGCATAATGCCTGGCGGCAGGAATATCGCTTGGGTTGAACACGGGCCGCCACATAACGTGACGACCCGCAAAAACACAACGCTCGTTAACGACACCGCGCCAAAAGGGACACCGGCTGAACAAACAAATCAACCGTGCTGACCAAGACCTTTTGCCGCAATCTATGCGATTAATAGATATAGCGGATCTGTTCGGTCCAATAGCGTTCGACCCGCCGCAGTGCTGCGGTGATATCCTCAACACCCTTTTGGTCCAGCACGCCACGGTCCATCAGACCCTCAGAATGGGTCCGGAACAACCGTGCCACCAGAACATGCACGCCACGCCCTTTTTCCGTCAGCCGCACACGGACAGAACGGCGGTCAATTTCGCTGCGCTGATGGTGCATATAGCCCGCTTCCACCAGTTTCTTGAGGTTATAGGACACGTTCGAGCCCTGATAATACCCGCGCGATTTCAGCTCGCCCGCCGTAACCTCGTTGTCGCCGACGTTGAACAACAGCAAAGCCTGCACCGGATTGATCTCAAGCAGGCCAACGCGTTCAAATTCGTCTTTGATCACATCAAGCAGTAGACGGTGCAGTCGCTCAACAAGGTTCAGGGCATCAAGATAGGTGTCCATGAACGCCACACTGCGCGCACCCGGCAGGTCGGTCGTTCCGATCTCGTCCAAATCGGTATGAATGCTCATAAATCTGTTGCTCCATTTGATCTCCGCAATTTGGGATAAAACGAAACAACCAATATTCGGTTAAGCGCAGAACGCTTTTTTAAGCGGGTCGTGTGACGCCTTCTGCATCTGTCGAAATCTGTGTCACAAGTTCGAGGTATTCAGGGGGTGTCGGGAACTGCCCCCCGATCCAGCCATAGATGTCGTGATCATTCTCGGACAAGAGCCGGTCATAGAGTGCCAATGCCTCATCAGAGAACTCTGACAAATGTGCGTCGGCAAAGGCCGACAGGATCAAATCCATCTCTTTGATCCCGCGCCGCATGGATCGCATCCGCAGGCGCTTAATCATCGTTTCACGTGTCTCAGACATCTTGGTCCTTCAAGGCTTTGCGCAGGCGTTTTTCCAGCCGCCCCAGTTTTTCGCTTGATTGCAGCATCTGGCCGCGCAGCACCCGCATCTCGGCCAGCAAATCAACCAGATCACTGGTCAATGCCATCTCGCTATCGGGGGCGTCAGGGCCTTCACCTTCACCGGTCAAGAGCCAGCTCATCGACACGCCTACAACACCCGATACCATCTGCAAACGGTTCGCGCGGGGTTCCTTGATATCGTTCTCCCAAGCCGCAATCGTGCTTGGCTTCACGCCCAGCTTCTCGGCCAGCCCTTGCTGCGTCAGGCTTGCTGCTTCACGCGCACCTGCGAGACGGTCGCCAAAAGTGGCAGTCTCTTCGCTGTACCAGTCCTGATCACTCGCCATCGCTTGCTCCTTCAATTGCTTGCCATACGGCAGTCTTGCATCCTATGTCATAGACAGCGCCATTTTACCACCGGATGATCCTATGACCTTTCTTTCTGCGACATTGTCTCGCGTCAAACCGTCCCCCACAATCGCCGTCACAACAAAGGCCGCAGAGCTGAAGGCTGCCGGCCGCGATGTGATCGGCCTTGGCGCGGGCGAGCCGGATTTCGACACGCCTCAGAACATCAAAGATGCGGCTGTTGCGGCCATTGCAGCAGGTAAAACGAAGTACACCGCCGTCGATGGTATCCCAGAACTGAAAGAGGCGATCTGCGCCAAATTCAAGCGCGACAACGACCTGGCCTATACCGCTGCCCAGGTTACCGTCGGCACTGGCGGTAAGCAGGTACTCTATAACGCCTTCATGGCCACCCTGAACCCCGGTGACGAGGTCATCATCCCTGCCCCCTATTGGGTCAGCTATCCGGACATGGTGCTTTTGGCGGGCGGCACGCCGGTGACGGTTGAGGCCTCGCTGGAAGCGAACTTCAAAATCACCGCAGACCAGCTTGAGGCAGCGATTACGCCCAAGACAAAATGGTTCCTGTTCAACTCGCCTTCCAACCCGACAGGTGCAGGCTATAGCTGGTCCGAGCTGA
Source organism: Yoonia sp. (assembly GCF_036007805.1). Lineage (GTDB taxonomy): Bacteria > Pseudomonadota > Alphaproteobacteria > Rhodobacterales > Rhodobacteraceae > Yoonia. The sequence goes on along the minus strand of NZ_DASYOK010000312.1, from coordinate 1,569 downwards.
AAGCCCTGACCGACGTACTGCTGCGCCATCCCCATGTCTGGATCATGACCGACGACATGTACGAACATCTGGCCTACGGAAATTTCAAATTCTGCACACCCGCACAGGTCGAACCACAGCTTTACGACCGCACGCTGACGGTCAATGGCGTGTCCAAAGCCTATGCCATGACAGGCTGGCGGATCGGCTATGCGGCTGGGCCGGAAGAGCTGATCAAAGCAATGCGCAAGGTACAGTCGCAATCCACCTCGAATCCCTGCTCCGTCAGCCAATATGCAGCGGTCGAGGCCCTGAATGGCACGCAGGATTTCCTTGCTCCGAACAACACGCTGTTCGAACGCCGCCGTGATCTGGTGGTGTCGATGCTGAACAAGGCCCCCGGAATTGTCTGCCCGAAACCCGAAGGGGCGTTTTATGTCTACCCGTCCATCGCAGGCTGCATCGGCAAGACCTCGGCGGCGGGCACAGTGATCAACAATGACGAAACATTTGCCACGGCGCTGCTGGAGGAAACGGGTGTCGCGGTGGTCTTTGGCGCGGCCTTTGGCCTGTCCCCCAATTTCCGTGTCAGCTATGCGACCTCGGATGCAGCGCTTAAAGAGGCCTGCCAGCGGATCATCACCTTCTGCGAAGGCCTGACCTGACATGACGGACCTGCCCGAGCTTTATTTCCGCATCCGCGAGAATGGTGCAGCAGTGTTCCGGATCAACACCGCAAACCGCGAACGCCGGATCGAGATGGAACAGATCGCCGTCGTGAACACAAACCGTGGCGATTTCAAACCACAAGGCGACGCGACGCTGAGTGCTGATGAAGAGCGCGTCATCGGCGATTGGCTCAAAGCACGCCTGAACCTGCTGGCAGCGCGTGACATGGAAGATATCCATCGCGCAATCGACCATCTGAACCTGACAGCACACTGGGCGCAGGCCAAAGCGACGGATGCGCAGCTTGAGCAGGTCACGGATGATCTCTTGATGGCGATGCATGATCTGCGCAGCGTGCTGGTGCGCAAAAAGGCGGATCGCCTGCAAGGCTAGGGTACGGCGGGCCACGAAAGGGGCCCGCCATCAGGCAATCAGTTGCCCATTTGATGTGTGCTGTGGTCCATGTCACCGTGGTTCATCCCACCATGGCTATTCATGCCGCGCGCCTCGACTGTAAACACCACGTCGATCCGGCCTGCATTCTCGAAAACCAGCGTTGCGGGCACCTGTTCGTCTACTTCGAAGGGATCACCGCCAAGGCCCATGAACATCACATGAAAGCCGCCAGGCTGCAGCGTCACGGTTTCACCGGCGGGCAGTGTAAGCCCCTCTTCCAGATGGATCATGCGGGCCACATCGCCGTCCATTTCGGTGGTGTGAACTTCGACACGCGGAAAGTCTGCCTCCACCGCAAGCAGCCGATCCGCTGTGTCGCCGGTATTCGTGATAGTCATGAACCCACCAGCCGTTTGCGCGGTTTGCGCGGTTTCAAAAGCCATCGGATGGTCGATCACAAGATCACCGATCTTGTATTCATGTGCAGTTGCAGTGGACGCAAAGACGCAAAGGGCGGCAACCGCC
>NZ_DASYOK010000311.1:0-9710 GCF_036007805.1 Yoonia sp. | reverse complement strand
TTGGTCAGCCCGTAGCGTTCAAGCATGTGCATTCCGGTTGTGAAGAACGATACATCAAAGCCCGCATCTCGCGTGGCAACCGCCAAAGGCTCAAGCTTGCCGAAATCGGCCCGTGTTCCGGTGACAAAAAGAACTTTTCGCGGCATCCCGACTTCCAAATCAATATACTATCGGATGACCCGATCCTTGTTGCCATGAAGGTTATCGTGGTGTCGTCGGAAAGGAAACGGGCTTTGGCCGTGGGCGCGTTCAGTTCTTGCCCAAGTCGTAAGCTGCGTTTATCTAAGCGCTTGACCTTATCTGGCGTCATCCTTAGGTGACATGTCTACGAGGCGAGTGGGCAGGTAGGTTATGCAGCGGATTGCAAATCCGTGTAGACCGGTTCGATTCCGGTACTCGCCTCCAAGTGATTTTATGAACTTTGGCTGATGGCTGTTCAGTGCGGGTTTGTTAGCTTCAATACTAAATCTTGTCTTCATTTGTGCGCTTTCAGGGGTGATGTCGCCTCGCGCGATCTGTATGTCGCCCGCAGGCGCATTGGTTCCTAGGTGGATGTTTGCCTTTGGGCACAAACATCTCAATCCGCAAAGCGACATATGCGCAACGGACAGACCGGTAGCACGGGCGACTGCGCCGTGATCAAGATTGACTTCTTTTGTGCCCTTCGCTAGCGGACATGCACGTGTAATGGCCCCCGTGTGACCGGTGGGGTTTGGGTCTGGCGCATCGACTTTGAGCATGTCTGCTCTTGCAAGGTGGGTTTATTCTACACTGGCAGTGGCAAAACGAGAGTTCGAGAGACACATGCAAAACGTTTCAATCGTGGTCCCCGTGCATAACGAGGCTGACAACATTGGCACATTGGTGGCTGAGATCTTGGAAACCGGCGCGGCCTATCCCCTGCATGAAATCATTTTTGTCGACGATGCCTCAACGGACCACACACAAGACGTTCTGAGCGCTTTGCAAGCCGAAGAGGCGCGCATTGTTATCGTGACACATCCTCACGTGGGCGGGCAGAGTGCCGCGATCCATAGCGGGGTCTTGCGCGCAACGGGGACAATCATTGCCATGCTGGACGGGGATGGCCAGAACCCGCCGTTCGAGCTGCCCAAGCTCGTTGCGCCTTTGCTGGCCGATACGTCCGGCAATCTGGCGTTGGTTGCAGGCCAGCGCGTTGGTCGGCGCGATACGCTTTCGAAACGGCTTGCATCTCAATTCGCCAACAAGCTGCGCTCGGCGCTTTTGAAGGACGGCACCCGCGACACCGGCTGCGGGCTTAAGGCGTTTCGCCGTGACGCGTTTTTGGTGTTGCCGGTCTTTAACCACATGCACCGCTATTTGCCCGCTTTGTTTATCCGTGACGGATGGGACATTGCACATGTCGATGTCAGTCACCGTGAACGTGGTGCGGGCCGGTCAAAGTACAATAACTTCCAGCGCGGTCTCGTCGGGATTTTTGATCTGATCGGGGTCAGTTGGCTGATCCGTCGGCGCAAGCGTGTCAATAGAATGTCAGAAGTGTTGCGGCATCATACAGGAAATTTACCCCATGTTTGAGTTTCTGAATGTCGACAGCTGGGCTGAATTTACGTGGGTGATGATCGGCCTTGGCGGGCAGTTGGCCTTTACTGCGCGGTTTTTGGTGCAATGGATCGCGTCTGAAAAGGCGGGGCGGTCAACTGTGCCTGTCGCCTTTTGGTATTTTTCGATCATTGGTGGGACGATCTTGTTGTCTTACGCAATCTACAGAGGCGATCCGGTCTTTATTTTAGGGCAGTCCATGGGCGTGATCATTTATTCCCGCAATCTCTGGCTGATCCGTCGCGAACGTTTGGGATAAAATGACAAAATTATGGGATTTCGTGGTGCGCTTTCCGGTGTTGATCGGGATTGCGTTGATCTTGGCGCAAACGCTGCCGGTGCTCGATGCACGTTGGCTGTGGTTTTCTGACGAAGTCCGCTATGCCGAAGTTTACTCAAACCTTGTGCGTGATGGTCACTGGATTGTCCTGAACCTCAATGGTGAGGCCTACCCGGACAAGCCGCCGGTTTATTTCCTGCTTCTCGCAGCGCTGGATCTGATCCCGGGCGTCGAGATGCCGGGGCTTATGTGGCTTGGCTCTGCGGTGTCGGCGATTTTCCTGCTTTTCGCGATGCATGCGCTGGCAAATGCCGTTGGTATCGGCCGTGCGGGGTTTGCTGCCGGGATGCTGGTACAACTCAGCCTCTTTGGCATGGTGCTCTTGCTGCATTACGTGCGCATGGATTTGCTTTTCGTGGCCCTGATGATGGGTGGGCAGGCCGCGCTGCATCGATACTACTATAACGGCGAGGCGGCGAAACATGCGTACCTTGGCTTTGTGCTCTGCGGTCTTGCGGTGCTGGTCAAAGGCCCGCTTGGTCTGTTGTTGCCTCTGGTTGCCGTCTGGGGTGCCGCAGTTTGGGCCGGACGCGGTGCTGCGATCCTGCGGTTGACGACGCTTCTGGGTTTGTTGCTATCCGTGCTGGTCATGGCGAGCTGGGCCGTCGGTATCATCATGGTCGAGGGTTGGACGTTTTTCAGCGAACAGATCATCGGCCAGCAAGTTGTCGCGCGGGCTACGGATACGTTCCACCATAGCGAACCGTTTATCTATTACTTCATCGTGCTACCCGTTTTGCTTTTGCCTTGGACAGGCTTTGCATTGGCGCTGCCTTGGGGCCGTATTTTGCAGTGGCCTGCTGAGATGTGGAAAAGCCGCCGTCAGTTGAACGCAGTCGGCATCCTTGCAATCGGCGCTTTCGCGCATTTCATGACGTTGTCGCTGCTTGACGGCAAAGTCGGTGTCTATGTGCTGCCGATCCTCGTGCAGGTGTCCTTGCTGATTGGTGCGCTCCTTGCCTCAGGCTTTGTGCCGCGCGCATGGGTGGGTGTCGCGGCAATGATGGCAATCTTCGGCGCTGCCTTGATGGCGTTTTCGTTCAGCGAGGAAGCGGCGGCCTATCAACTTGGCGCGCTGCTTTGTGGTGGGCTTCTGGTTGTCCTCGCGGGTCTGCTGGTCTGGTTGCGCAAAGCCGGTCAGGCGGCCCTCCTCGTGCAATCGGCTGTGATGGTCGGGTGGAGTCTCTTGCTTGCGGCTGTGCTGCTGCCGGGGATGAATGAAAGCGCATCGACCCGCATCACAGCAGAGCATCTGGGAAGGCTTGCAGAGAACGGCTATACTCCTGTGGCCTATCGGACTTATCCTGGTATTTTTTCGTATTACGCTGGTCGCGATGTCGTGCAGATTGATAGCCAGAATGAACTCGTGGCGCTGATTGCTTCGGACAGTGCGATTGTGATCGCAGGGCGCAAGCGCCATCTGGACGAACTTGATCTGACGGGTTTTGAGCTTCTCGATAGCCGTGAAATCAACGGGGCAGGTGGCCGCTACGAGGTTGTCAGCCGTAGCGCGCGGCAATCCAACTAATGCTGCCAAGGCAGGCATCTGCGAGCGCAGGCGCGTAAAGAGATAACAAAGATGCAGCGCAGACGGCGGGCTTTGTCTTGCTGTGCTGGTTTATGCGATGTTCAATGTTGCCGTGTCGTGACATCTATGGCATGAGACATTAAACAAACTGAACGAAAGAGTTTAGATCGTGACTGACTATACCTCCCGCCGCACAATGATGGTCGATACGCAGGTGCGCCCTTCTGATGTAACGAAGTTCCCAATCATTGATGCAATGCTGTCGGTACCACGCGAAGCCTTTGTGCCGGACGGCAAGCGCGAAGCCGCCTATGTTGGTGAAAACCTTGAAATTGGCGGTGGTCGCGTTCTGCTTGAGCCGCGCACTTTGGCCAAGATGATTGATGCGCTGGATATTCAGCCGGGTCACGTCATACTCGATGTTGCTTGTGGCCTTGGATATTCGACCGCCGTTTTGTCTCACATGTGCGATTTTGTTGTGGCCATTGAAGATGACGAGGCGCGCGCGGAAGAAGCGCAGTCGCTTCTCTCGGGGCAGGGCGTTGACAATGCCGCAGTGATGTTTGGCCCTTTGGCAGAGGGTGCTGCGAAATCCGGGCCCTATGACGTGATCATCCTGCAAGGTGGTGCAGAGCAAGTCCCTGCGGCGCTCTTGGACCAGTTGCGTGAAGGTGGCCGGATTGCCGCTGTTTTTGCAGAAGGGACGCTCGGTGTGGTGCGCATTGGTCATAAGATTGATGGCGTCGTGAACTGGCGCTTTTCGTTCAATGCCAGCGCACCTGTGCTGAAGGGTTTTGAGAAAGATCGCGCCTTTGCACTCTAGGAAGTGATCGGTCGCGTCGGCCATTACGTAATTACTTTAAAGCTTCGGAGTTTCGCATGATGAGATCTAAGGGATTGGCCGTTGTCGCGATTGCGCTGACATTCATCGGTGCACCCGCATTGAAGGCGGATACTCTGGCTGATGCCTTGGCGGCCGCATATAATAACTCTGGCCTGCTTGAGCAGAACCGCGCGTTGCTTCGTGCTGCTGATGAAGGCGTGGCCCAATCCGTTGCGGCAACCTTGCCTGTGATCAGCTGGTCGATCTCGGCCAACAGACGGCGCGTTGAGGTGCCTGTGGTCACGACAACAGACTCGGTTCTCGCGCAGATTTCGGGCGATGTGACGCTTTTTGATTTCGGTGTTGGGCGGCTTGGGGTCGAGGCCCAGAAAGAAGTGGTGCTTGGCACACGGCAGTCCCTACGCGGCGTTGAACAGGATGTGCTACTGCGCGCGGTCCAGGCCTATATGAATGTCCTGAGTACAGGTGAATTTGTCCAGTTGCGCCAGAATAACGTGCGCCTGATCACGCAGGAACTCCGCGCAGCGCAGGACCGCTTTGAGGTAGGCGAGGTGACACGGACCGATGTGGCACTCGCCGAGGCGCGTCTTGCCGCCGCACGCAGCCTGTTGGCGGCAGCGCAGGGCGATCTGGCGCGTGCAGCCGAAGAATATCAGGCCGCAATCGGGCGCACGCCAGCGGGCGCGCGGGCAGTCAGCCCAGCGCCGGTGTCGCGTTCGCTTGACGATGCCAAGGCCTTTGCCGTTCGTAACCATCCTAGCGTACTTGAGGCGCAGCATTCTGTTGCTGCCGCAGAGATCAACATCCGGCGGGCGGAATCCGCCACGCGGCCTTCGGTTTCCCTGAGTGGGTCGGTGAGCACAGACGACGAATCGAACACCTCGGCTCAGGTTGGCCTGAGCATTGGTGGCCCGATCTATCGCGGCGGCCAGATCCTGAGCCAGTTCCGCCAAGTGCAGGCCAACCGTGATGCGGCCCGTTCGGGGCTGCACCTGCGCGTGATGGCTGTTGAACAAGAGGTCGGGAATGCGTTTGCTTCGCTGCAAGTGGCGCAGGCATCACGTCAGGCGTCTGAGCAGCAGATCCGCGCGGCCAGCGTTGCATTTGAAGGTGTGCGCGAGGAAGCGACCCTTGGATCGCGCACCACATTGGATGTATTGAACGCGGAACAGGAACTGCTTGATGCGCGGGCGAACCGGATTGCAGCCCAGTCAAACGAAGTGATTGCCTCTTATGCGCTATTGTCGGCGATGGGGCTTTTGACAGCTGACCATTTGAACCTGCCGGTGCAGCAATATGATCCATCGGCCTACTACAATCTGGTGAAAGATGCGCCATCGGCCCTCTCGTCTCAGGGTGCCGCTCTCGACCGTGTTTTGCAGGCGATTGGAAAAGAATAATCACAGAGTTGTTAGGGGCATCTGCCTTCGCTAAAATCCTGCAACTGGGTGCAAATTCGGGATGAGCAGGATGTCAAGAATGGCGCATGATGAAGACATTGATGACCTCGTATCCTCAGTGCGTGATTTCGTCTCGCATAAAGAACCGCCGCGTTCGCGGTCACGGATCCTGTTGGACCGTCTTATCCTGACGCCTGACCTGCGGGTTGATGGGGGTAATCCAGCGGAAAGCCCAACAAATGCGGCCCAGAATGGTGGAACACCGACAGTCGGGGTGAAGACGCTGCCACCGGTCAAGACCTATGACAAGGCTGGTCTCGAAGCTACGATTGCAGAGCTCGAGGCCGCAGTGACGGCCCAGTTTGATGACTGGGAAGCTGATGAGGGCGAGCGCTTTGCCAAGGCGGCATGGGCTGCCAGCGCCTTCCAGAAGCCCCAGAATGATTCGTCAAAAGCCGCGGAACCAGAGCCACCTTTCGTGCATGCCGTGCAGAAAACTGATGCGGTCGCGCCACAGTCATTGCAGCCGGCATCGGCTTCTGAAGCCGCCGTTGAAGCAACGAAAGATGCGGTGGTGGCCTCTGTGATGTCCGGTCTTGATGAAGAGGCGCTGCGTCGCCTCGTGGCCGAGATTGTCCATGAGGAACTGGGTGGAGAGCTTGGTGAACGGATCACCCGCAATGTGCGCAAACTGGTCCGACGCGAGATAAACCGCGTTCTGACCAGCCGTGAAATGGGCGAAGGTTAATGCGCCAAGCCAAGTAGCGCGTCGATATCCATGTGGGTTTCCAGATGGTCGGCAAGCGCATCAAGCGTGTCTGTCACGCTTTGCGCGTAATCATGATGCGTCACGGGTTTGCCGATATCCGCCAGAAACGCAGCACGGAACGCATCAGCCGCGAACAACCCGTGCAGATAGCACCCCATCACCCGCCCGTCAGGGGATGCCGCCCCTTCACCGCGCCCATCCAGCGACAGCCATGCGCGTGCGCAGTCAGGACCGTCCGTCTGGCCGATGTGGATCTCATAGCCGCTGACCTTGTCCCCGCTGGGCATATAAGAGGCGTTTGACAGGGCCAGCCGCTTTTGCGGGGCCATGACTGTGCGGACATCCAAAAGGCCCAGTCCTTTGACGCGCGCAGGCGCACCTTCGATCCCGTCGTCGTCGATAATCTCTTTGCCTAGCATCTGGTAGCCGCCACAAATGCCCAAGACATGCCCGCCGCGTCGCACATGGGCCTGCAAGTCAATGTCCCATCCTTGCGCGCGGAAATGCGCCAAATCGGCAATCGTGGATTTGGACCCAGGAATGATGACAAGATCCGCATTACCGGGAAGGGGGCGGCCTGCCTCGATGATCTCTACGGTCACATCAGGTGTCGCGGTAAGCGGGTCGAGGTCATCGAAATTCGCGATACGGTTCAGGCGTGGTACAGCGATCTTGATCGCACCGCCCTTGCGGCTGGCGATGTCCATCACGTCTTCGGCAGGCAGTCTCCACGCATCCGCAAACCATGGCACAATGCCGAGAGGTGTCCACTCTGTGCGCGCGGCGATAATGTCCATACCTGCCGCAAAGAGCGTGGGATCACCACGGAATTTGTTGATGGCAAAGCCTTTGATGAGGGCGAGGTCCTCTGGTGGCAGGATCGCATGGGTGCCGACGAGTTGTGCAATCACGCCGCCCCGATCAATGTCGCCCACCAGCACGACAGGCACATTGGCAGCCGAGGCAAAGCCCATATTGGCGATATCGCCTGCGCGCAGGTTCACTTCGGCGGGGCTGCCGGCGCCCTCGACAATCACCAGATCACGGCCCAAGCCGATACGCTGGAAACTCTCAAGCACAGGCGGCAGCAGTTTGGCTTTCTGCTTGCCGTAGTCGCGCGCCTTCATCGTGGCAAAGCGTTTGCCTTGCACGATCACCTGCGCGCCGATATCGGTTTCAGGTTTCAAAAGCACAGGGTTCATATCGACCATCGGTTCCAGCCCGCAGGCCAAGGCCTGCAACGCCTGCGCGCGCCCGATCTCGCCGCCATCAGCGGTGACGGCTGCGTTGTTGGACATATTCTGCGGTTTGAACGGGGCGACAGACATGCCGCGTTTGACACAGGCCCGCGCAATGCCCGCCACAAGCATGGATTTGCCCACGTTCGAGCCGGCCCCCTGGATCATGATCGCTCTGGTCATCGGTGCTCCTTTGGGTCACTTCATAGGGGGGCAACGGGTGCGGGGAAAGAGCATGATCACACCGGCGCACTGGATTTTCGGGTAGCTGCATAGTGTAGCGCAGGGAAACGTTATGAGATTGCATTACAGCCCGTTAGGGGCGGGTAGATAAGACTGGCCACAAGCGCATGCGCGCCTTAGTCCCGTGAACCATTATGTTTGCAGGGTCCTAAAACAAAAGACGCGGCCCAGTGGGCCGCGTCTTTAACGCAAAGCTGCCGGTCTAAACCTAAGCAGCACGTGCCTCTTGCTCGGCTGCATTGCGACGTTCGCTTTCTTCGCGTGAAAGTGCAACGGATGTCCGCACACCTTTACCCACGAATTCCATCAAACCGCTGACAACCCGCTCGTTCGGGTCGATCCCCGCACATGACAATACTTCGCGTCCGTCGCGTGACCGCGCCCAACGCGCAATCTGCTCTGGACCATTTCCGTATTTCTTGTCATCTGCAATAGCATCGTCGAGAGCTGCCAGTACGACGGCAGCAAAGAGTTTGCGGGCACGGTTGCCTTGTTCGTTGTTAAAGGCTGTACCGTCGACGAAATCTCTCATCATATTTCCTTTTTTTGCTCTTGTAGTTCCCGCGTAGGGGCCCTTATGCCCGTTTTGATCTGATTCGGGGGTTCTCTTTTGGAATGGCAGATATGCGCTCAATGCATGGCTTGTGCAGCAATTAGAGACGCCGATTGGTTGAACTTGCCAGCTCCCCACCAGCTGGATATAGGCTGCGACTGAAACCTTTCAACCTTTCTTAACAATCTAAAGAGCCTCAGACCCATGCCCAAAATCAACGGTAATGAAATTCGTCCCGGCAATGTCCTTGAACACGAGGGCGGTCTTTGGGGCGCTGTAAAAGTAGATCACGTCAAGCCCGGCAAGGGCGGCGCATTTGCACAGGTTGAATTGAAAAACCTGCGCGACGGACGCAAACTGAACGAGCGTTTCCGTTCTGCCGACAAGGTCGAACGTGTGCGTCTGGACCAGAAGGACCAGCAGTTCCTGTTTGAAGAAGGCGACATGCTGACATTTATGGACAGCGACACCTATGAGCAAATTGCATTGCCTTCCGATATCCTGGGTGACCGCCGCCCGTTCTTGCAGGACGGTATGATGGTCAAGATCGAATATTATGGCGAAGAGGCGCTGAACGTCAGCCTGCCGCAGAAAGTTGTCTGCAAGGTTGTTGAGACCGAGCCGGTCGTGAAGGGGCAGACAGCTGCCAACAGCTTCAAGCCAGCCGTTCTTGACAACGGTGTGCGCGTCATGATCCCGCCTTTCGTCGGACAGGACGAAGATATCGTGGTGAACACTGAAACGTTCGAATACGCCGAACGCGCCTAAACCTACTTCAGGCGGGTGAGGGTTGCCTCGCCTGCCTGCATCGGGCCTTCGGCGCGGTCAAAGCGCAGAAATGCGAGCGCCTTGTCCCCATCAATCGTATGCAATGTACCCACCGGTTTCCCGTCAGCCGTGATCGGATCCCCCGGCGCTGCTGCGCCTGTGACAGAAACAAGCGCCAAACCCTTCTTCAGCGTTGTTTTGTGTTTCATGCGGGCAACAATTTCCTGCCCAACGAAACAGCCTTTTTTGAAGTCCACGCCGTGCAGACGCTCAAAGCCAGCTTCCAGGACATAGGTCTCATCGTCGAGTTCGATGCCTGTTTCGGGGATCAGGTTTGCGACGCGGAGCGCATCCCAATCGGTTTCGTCGCTGATATCTGTATCGCCATAGGCGCGCCAGCCAAGTGCGTCATGGCGTGGGTCCTGATAAGCGCCCTCAGGTGC
>NZ_DASYOK010000310.1:0-32110 GCF_036007805.1 Yoonia sp. | reverse complement strand
CAAACCCCTGCGGCACGGGCAAATCGGGCAAGGTCGCCGCGCGTTTTTGCAAGGCGCGCCCGATCACGACGCGGCTGATCTCGGTCGTGCCATCCACGATCCGCAGCATCTGGGCAAGACGCGATAGACGGTCAAGGCCGTAAGGCGCCAGCAATCCCATGCCACCCAGGACCTGCGTGCAGGTATTTGCCGCTTTCAGGGCAGCATCCGGCACGAACCTCTTTGCATGGGCCGCCATCAAGGAGCCCTCGGGCGTGCCCAGCGCTTCTGCGGCTTTGCGATAAAGCAGGCGCGAGACTTCAAGGTCCGTTGCGACCTCGCCCAGCATCCACTGGATGCCGTCGAGATCAAGGTTCCTGCCGCCAAACATCTTGCGGTTCTTGGAATAGGACAACGCCGTATCAAGCGCCGCTTGCATCAACCCGCAGCACCCCGAAGCGATAGAAACGCGCGCGATATCAATCGCCATGAGCGAGCCTTGCAACCCCTGCCCGATAGGCAGGATGATATTGTCCGCGCTCACCACAACCTTGTCCAAATACATCTCGGACATGGGCAGGAAATTGTAGGACGGCGTGTCATAGATCGGCCCGAAACTCAGGCCTTGCGCATCCGCAGGGATGGCGATCATCGCCATATCCTTGTGGCCGGGCGCATCACTTGTTTTGACGACCGTGAAATAGATGTCGGCCTCTGTCGCAAGGCTGACCCAGGCCTTGGACCCGCTGATTGTCCATGTCCCGTCATCGTTGATGATCGCACGGGTGTACATCTGCATGGGGTCCGAGCCGGACTGCGGTTCGGTCAGTGCAAAATTCGCCAGCTTGCGCCCTGACGTCAGGTCCCGCGCCCATTTCTGCTTGAAGGCGTCCGTGCCATAGCCGCAGCCTGCAAAGGTACAGATATTGTGCATGGAAAGCGCAAAGGCATAGGCGCCGTCACCAAGCCCCAGTTGTTCATAAACCTGAATACCCTCGGAAAGCGGCAACCCCTGCCCGCCAAACTCTTCGGGCGCATAGAGCCCCGTCAGGCCCGCAGCGCCTGCCTTGTCCGATGCATCGCGGGGCCATTTCCTTGCGGCGTTCCATGCATCCACATTGGGCAGGATCACCTGCTCGGCGTGGTCTTTGGCAGCTTGCAGAATGGTGGCGAGTTTGTCAGTCATGGGAGCGTCCTTCAGGGTCAGGGCTATCTGAAATCGCCATATCGCAAGGCTTGGCAAATCACTGCCCGCATGCGCTGCGTTACTTCAGAATACTTATCTGTAAAGGTTTATATCGCGCGCTACGGCAAACCTCTATCTCATGAGGTGACATGTGATTGTCAGAAACTGACAAAATACCTGCCTATCAGACTTGCGTGCGGCGATAGGAACTCGGCGTGCTGCCTGTCCACCGCAGAAAGGCCCGATGGAAATTTGCTGCCGATGAAAAACCGACATCCTGCGCGATTGCCTGAATGCTTTTGCGGCCCGCCTGCAAATCACGGATCGCGATATCGCGGCGCAAGGCGTCCTTGATGGACTGGAAAGAGGTCCCATCCGCGTCCAGCCTGCGCATCAACGTACGCGGAGTCATATGCATCGCGCGCGCCGCATCGCTCAGGGTGGCATTGGCCCAGTCTGTCTGGCTCAGATAGCTGCGGACACGCAGCGATTGCGTATGTTCCCGCGAACTGGTGAAAATCCAGTCGCGCGGGGCGTTTTGAAGAAAGCGGTCCAGATCGGAAGTGGTGCGTGGTTGCACCGCCCCCAGCAAATGCAGATCGAAAGCGATGGATGTGGCGGGTTGTGCAAACCGCAGCGGGGCCGGAAAGATAATGGCGTAATCCTGATCGTAGTCAGGCCGCACAAAGGCGAAATCAACACGCTTGACGGGCACCTCATGCCCCGCAAGCCAGGACAAAAGACCATGGGCAAGCTTGAGGATCAGCATATGACCAAAAGGTTGCGGCGGCACCGGCTGTTGCGGGTTCAGCCTGAGCAGCAACGTGTCATCCCGTTCAGTCAGATCCCATTGATAATCATCCAGCAGCAGGTTCCAGAACGTCGCAAACCGGTAGAGCGCCGACGGAATGCTGGTGGCCTCACGGACCGACGTCAGCAGATGTTGCAATGCTCTGGGCCGGATCGGCCTGCTCCAGAACCCCATCATCTCATCACCTGTCTCAACCGCGGCAAGCTGGTAAAGCCGGACAATCTGGTCAAGCGTCACACGGCCATAGGGCAGCGTATCATCGGCAACCAACCCCGCACGCTGCATCAAAGACTGCATCTGCGCATCCGTACAGAGCGACCGCAAGGCCAGCAGCCAATCCTGGATGAACTGGCGTGACACAGTCGAAAGGGGCGTGGGTGCTGCGGTATTCATAGTCAGAGCGTATATGCCACTGAATGTTCCCGCAAAGAAAGGATCACGTCATTTCATCACGCAGCCTGTGACCGGTTCTTGCGGCTTAATTGAGCGACATCACAGCCTGCCCGATCATCAGCGTCACCGGCAAGGTCAGGAAACTCAACAAGGTCTGCGTGGTAATCATGGCCGCCATCAAGGACGCATCACCGCGCATTTCGCGCGCCAGCGTGTAGCTGGCCACGCCGACAGGCAGGGCTGCGAAAATCAGGGCGACCTGAAAGGCCAGGGGATCAGGCGCAAGCACCCAAGCCGCAAGAATGACGGCCAAGGGGTTGATCAGCAACTTGCCAGCCATCGACAGCCCGATGATCACGACAGACCCGCTCAATCCGCGCAGTTTCAGATTGGCCCCGACACACAGCAGCATGATCGGCAACGCGGCGTCACCCAGAATACGGGCAATCTCGTGCAGGACAGGCACCTCATTCAGACCGGCAAAGTTGAAGAGCGCCCCTGCGACAATACTCAGGATCAGCGGGTTTTTCACCAGCCCAAGGACAATCGACTTGCCGCCGCCACCCAGTTGCCGCGCCATGATGGTCACGACCGTGACGTTGACGACAGGCACCAAGAGCGCAGATCCCAGCACGGCAATCTGCAAACCCGGCGTGCCAAAAAGCGCCTCGGCGATGGCCAGACCGATAAAGGTATTGAACCGCGCGCTGCCCTGCAGAAGGGAACTGGCTTGGGGCGGCGCGAACCTGCGCCCGAACAGCCATCCACAAAAGATCGCGGAAAAGAAGCCAGCATAAAGCAGAACCGCATAGTCACCCAAACCACCGCTCAGATCAGCCGCCGAGATTTTTACAAAGAACAGCGCAGGCATCAAAACCCAGTAAACCAGCCGGTCATTCAGATTCCAGAACTCTGTCGAGGGGATACCGCCACGCCGCAGGCCATAGCCCATCAGGATCAGGGCAAAAACCGGCGCAATGGCCAAAAATGTGATCAGCATGTCATGGAACCTTTATCGGGCCTGCCCCTCTGTTAGGTAACCGTGTAGGGCGATGCAACACCCGCAATCGCTTGTTCGCGTTCTTGGTACAAAGCGGACTTGGGCACGTCCCGCAGTTTTCGCAGGCACTCAGTCCACGGCGGGGTCAAAGCCCATCAGAAAAGCAAGTGGCGCATGGTCGTCCGTCAGGATTTTCGGGTTCCGCTGCCCCAGAATATTGTCGACGAAGGCGCTATCCAGCACCTGAAAGCGCCTGAGGTCAGGGGCCAGCGCATCCACGGTGGCAAAGGCGCTGTCTTGCGCACTGGCCAGCAAGATAAACACACGGCGCTGACCCGGCTCCGGGGCGACGGCTTCGGTCCAGATCTCGACGCTTGGAAAGACACTGCGCAACGTCGCGTGGACGGCGGCAAGCGCGTTCATCCGGTCCACATTGTCGATCATGTTCATCGCAAAGACACCACCCGGTGCGAGACGGCTTGCGACCAGCGCGAAAAACTCCTGTGTGACCAGATGCTCGGGTGCTGCAATATCGGTGAACGCATCACCGACAATGACGTCGAACTGTTGGGAGGTTCTGTTAAGCGCAACGCGTGCGTCACCATGCAAGATGGTGGCCGTTGACGGATCAAACCAGAAATCCGCGACCGCGATTGCTGTCACCTCGGGATCGACTTCAGCGATGGTAATGTCCCCGATCCCCCGCGAGGCCCAAGCGCGCGGGACAGAATAGGTGCCACCACCGATATGAAACGATGAGAAATCCGTCCGGCCCATCCGCATCCGCGGCAAAGCATCCAGCATGGCCGCATGTTCCGTGAACATCACCTGCGGCTCTGCCCTGCCACTGATACCATGCGCCAGGTGATCCACGACCATCAGGTTCACCGGATCGTCGGGGTTGTCCGACAAAGCAACAGTCCGGATGCAGTAATAGCTGCTTTCACGGTCGCAGACAGCAGGCAAGGTCAGCGCGCCATATCCGGTTGCAAGGGCAATCACGATCCCGCCAAGGGCGGCTACCTGCCCGCGTGGCAAAAGACTGCCAAGCCTGAAACAGATCAGCGCCGCAACCACATAGACCACAGTGATCACACCAAGGGTCATCACCGATCCGATCCACGGGACAAACAAGAAGCCCGCAAGAAGTGTCCCCGCAATTGCACCAACTGCACCCGAGGCGAACATGGCCCCCAAGGCCTGTTCGGCCTGCGCGCGCCCGCGCATCGCGGCAACCGTCAGGATGGGTGCCGGGACACCTGCAAAAAGCGACGGAAGAAAAAATGCCAAGGCACTCAACGCGGTGATCGCCGCCATGGGATGCACGAATGTCGCAATCACGGGTCCTGCAAAGGCGCGCAGCAGCAATGTTGCCCCTGCGGTGGTGCAGGCCGCAGCCAACATGATCCACCCCGCCATACGCAATGCATGCGCGGTGTCACGCGCGGCAATCCGGCCACCCCACCAATGGCCTACAGAAAACCCCGCCAGCACGACGGCGATGATGGCTGTCCACGTGTAAAGGCTCATCCCGACGTAAGGCGCAATCATGCGCCCCGCGACAATCTCGACCACGAGACTGGACGCGGAAATTCCTGCCTGCAGAAAGATAAGAAGCCAAAGCGACAGCAGCTTTGAAGGGTTATGGGTCTTCATCAATTTGGCGCAATCCTTTGGTTACCAAGTCATGGCTGTCCATCCCGTATTGCGCAAGATCAAAACACGGGGAAAGATCGGACATTTCAATGCCCACTGTCGACCCTATTGCCTGCACACAATTGACCAAGATCAAGTGCGGTTGCTGCAAGCGTTGCTAGAGATAGGCAACGGGCCGACCCACCAAGGAGGACAAGTCATGAAAGATCCAGAACTCGATATCCTGATCAAGGAACTGGAAAGCACGCGCGACATAAGCATCGCCGGTTTTGACGGGGTTCTTCATGCCTTGGCATTCCTGGTGCCACAGACAACCCTGCCCAGCGCTGAAAACCTGTGCAAGACCGATGCGGCAATGCTGATTGCAGACGAGGCCTACCCGAACTGGTCGATCCATATCCGTGGACGAACGAATGCCCGCGACGGCCACTGGCACTGCACCTTGCGCGAAAATGACAGCCGCGACAGCGATGCTGCCATCGGTATCGGGCGATCACCGGTTCTTGCGCAGGCTATTCTGGCCGCTGTGATGCGGTTGGCCATGGCGCAAAAGGCCTAGCGTGCGCCCGCAGGCCGACATTCTGACAATCACGCTGAACCCGGCGGTGGATGTGGCAACCCATGTGCCGGCGGTGATTGCGGGGCCCAAACTGCGTTGTGCAGCACCGCAGTATGATCCGGGTGGCGGGGGCGTCAATGTGGCCCGCGCTGTGCAGAAACTGGGTGGCGCGGCCCAAGCGCTTGTTGCCGTCGGTGGTCCGATGGGGCAGCGGCTTGTAACCCTCTTGGCCGCCGAAGGGGTCCCTGCCCTGCCTATCGTGGTCAGCGGCGAAACGCGGCAGAGCTTTGCTGTCACCGATGATGCAACAGGCGCGCAATATCGCTTTGGCGTTCCAGGAGAGCACCTGACCGTAAAGGATGCCGACCGCCTGCTTACCGAGATCGCAGCCCACACCACCCCAAACAGCTATGTTGTTATCAGCGGCAGTGTCGCGCCCGGTCTGCCAGAGGATATGCAAAGCCGGATCATCGCAATCGCTGCGGAAAAACACGCCCGCGTGGTGGTTGATACTTCAGGCCGGGCCTTGGACAGGCTCATTAAAGATCCCACAACGCCTCTCCATCTGCTGCGCATCGACCAGCAGGAAGCATCCGAAGCCGCCAACCATCCGATGGACACGCTGAACGACAGTGTAGCCTTCGCCGCTGATCTGGTTGCGCGTGATGTGGCCGAAATCATTGTCACAGGGCGTGGCGCCGAAGGCTCGGTTCTTGTCTCCCGTGATCAGCGCCTTGTTTGTCATGCGCCACAAGTCGCGGTGCGCAGCAAAATCGGCGCGGGCGATGCCTTTGTGGGGGCGATGACACTGGCGCTCGCACGCGGCAGCACGGCAGACGCGGCGCTGAAATGGGGCGTTGCAGCAGCAAGCGCCACAGTCAGCACCGAGGCCACAGCGCTTTGCGACCTGGCCCAGGCACAGGCCTGTTATGACCAATGCCGGATTGAGGCGCTCTAGCCCTTCTCGGCCTCGGCCACATTGCGCAAGACCTGTACAAAGCTGTCCGGCGTCACCGAAATACTGTCGATCCCGAAGCTGACCAGAAGCTGTGCATAGGCCGGATCGTTACTGGGGGCCTGTCCGCAGAAACCCACTTTCTTGCCTGCTTTATGCGCCTCACGGATCACGGTTTCAATCATCCACAGCACTGCCGGATCATCCTCCCGGAACAGATCGGCCAGCGCGTCTGAATCGCGGTCAATCCCCAGCGTCAGTTGGGTCAGGTCGTTCGACCCGATCGAAAAACCGTCAAAGCGTTCGGCAAATTCCGCCGCGCGCACCACATTGGCGGGAATTTCGCACATGACATAAACCTGCAAGCCGTCCTTGCCCCGTTCAAGACCATTTTCCTTCATCACAGCCAGCACGTGATCAGCCTCTTGCGGGGTGCGGCAGAAGGGGATCATCACGATCACATTGTCAAAACCCATCTGCCCGCGCAGCCGCGCAATCGCCTGACATTCCAGCGCAAAACCGCTCCGGTAATGGTCCGAGTAATAGCGTGACGCGCCACGGAACCCGATCATCGGGTTCTCTTCATGCGGTTCGAAATCCCGCCCGCCCAGAAGATCAGCGTATTCGTTGGTCTTGAAATCGCTCATCCGCACGATCACCGGCTTGGGATAGCAAAACGCGGCAATCCGCGACAATCCACGTGAAAGTTGATCAACGAAATACGCAGGCTTGCTGTCGTATCCTTTGGTCAGCGCATCAATCTTCTCGCGGGCCTGTGGATCCTTGACCGCATCGAACTCTAGCAGGGCCATCGGATGCACCTTGACCGCGCTGTTGATGACAAACTCCATCCGCGCGAGCCCCACCCCATCGACAGGCAATCGCCACCAGCGCAAGGCCGCTGCGGGATTGGCGAGGTTCAGCATCACTTTGGTTTTGACGTCAGGCAGCGCGCCCAGCGTTTCCTCGGTCACCGTAATTTCGGACAAACCCGCCGTCACAACGCCCTCCTCACCCCCTGCACAAGACACGGTCACATCCTGCCCGTCGTGCAATAGATGCGTGGCGTTACCACACCCCACAACGGCAGGTAGCCCCAGTTCGCGGCTGACAATCGCCGCATGCGAGGTGCGCCCGCCATGGTCCGTCACGATCGCAGCGGCGTGTTTCATGATCGGCACCCAATCCGGATCCGTGGTCGACGTGACCAACACAGAGCCCTCCACGAAATGCGCGATATCGGCCGCACTTTCGATCATGCAAACCCGGCCATGCACGGCCGCATTCCCGACACTCAGCCCGGTAACAAGCGTTTCACCCGCATCCGCCACCGTATAGGATTTCAGCGATCCGACATCAGCCCGTGATTGCACCGTTTCTGGCCGCGCCTGCACGATGTAAAGCGTGCCGGTCTTGCCATCGCGCGCCCACTCCATATCCATCGGGCAGCCGTAGTGCTCCTCGATGATCTTTGCCTGCCGCGCGAGGGTCAGAATCTCGGGATCACTCAGCACGAACTGGGCACGTTCCGCCTTTGAGGTGGGTACGTTGCGGGGGGTGCCGTCACGGTCATGGATCATCTTGATCTCTTTGGCACCAAGGGTTTTTTCCAGAATTGGCACTTTGCTTTCATCGTCCAGAAACGGTTTGTACACCTCGTATTCATCGGGATCGACGGCACCTTGCACGACGTTCTCGCCAAGGCCCCAGGCGGCATTGATCAGCACAGCGTCAGGAAACCCTGATTCCGTATCAATCGAAAACATCACGCCGGATCCGCCGGTGTCGGCGCGCACCATCTGCTGCACGCCCACTGAGAGCGCCACCTGCGTGTGCGAAAAGCCCTGTATCTGGCGATAGGAAATCGCACGATCCGTAAAGAGCGACGCATAGCATTTACGACACGCCTCAAGCAGAGCTGTAGCGCCGGTCACATTCAGGAAGGTTTCCTGCTGGCCTGCGAAACTCGCATCCGGCAGATCCTCGGCCGTAGCGCTGGAACGTACAGCAACGGGGATATCGGGTTCGCCGGCGGTGTCGGATAGCGCGCGATAGGCGGCAATGATCTGCGTTGCGGTTTCATCGGGCCACGCGCCATGCAGGATCATATCCCGGACCTTTTGGCCTGTCTGATGCAGCGTGGCTTTGCCGCTGGCCAGCGCGTCCAGCGCCACCGCGATCCGCGCATCCAGATCATTGGCCGTCAGATAGGCCCGAAACGCTTCCGCCGTGGTCGCAAACCCCGGCGGCACAAGGATACCCTTGGCACCGAGGGTCTGGATCATCTCACCCAAAGAGGCGTTCTTACCACCGACGGTATCTACATCGCCGCGCCGCAGTTGCGCGAAATTCACAACAAGGGGTTTTCCTTCGGCCATCACGTCGTCCTCCATATGCTTTGGAAAGACTGTGACGCGGCAAAAACCTCAGGTTATGACATAGGTCAATTCACGCGGCGCCTATTGCACAGAACGATCGCAAGCGAACGCCCTCAGCACCGGACGACAGGACGCAATCGTGTTCAACCGCCAGACTGGTTCTGGTTTTCGTTCTGATTTTGATTTTCGTTCTGGTTCTGGTTCTGATTTTGGTTCTGATTGCCGTCATCGGGATCGACGGGGTCAACCGGATCGACAATGACCGTTCCACCATCGCCATCAGCACCATCACCAATGTCCACAACGCGCGGAGCGGCAACCACAGCTTGCCCGCTGTTGATCACGTCACACAAAGGCAGGTCTGCCGTATAGAGACCACCAATCGGCACATTTCCGGGACGACAAGACGGATTGCCAAGTTTGTCGAATGTCGGTTCGGCATAGATCACCATTGCCACGGGTTCCGGTTTCGGTGCGCATGCGCTCAGTAGGATTATAGCGCCGACACCAGCGCAACTGAACAGATTGAATTTCGTCATGTGATTTCCTTTTCACGCTTCATTCGCCTTTGATGACAGCAAGAAACATCCTCTGTTGCGGTGCGTAACAAAGACCTGTTTTCGACCGCTTGAAAGGCCGCTGCAGAGTGAAATTAACACCGTCATTTTGCGCCGGATTGATATCTATCAAAGTCGCAATGCCGCAAAAGCAGGGTGGCGATGTCGCCGCCACGAAAAGCCACCACTCAGACGCGTTTTACCAGCCGGATGAGGAACAAAAGAATAACTGCGCCCAGTGTCGCGTGGATGATGCTTCCGATAAGGCCGCCACCGAAACCAAGGCCGATCACAGGAAAAATCAGCCCTGCAACAAATGCGCCCAGAACGCCTACGACGATGTTCCCCAGCAAACCAAAGCCGAACCCCCGGATAAGCTGCCCGGCCAACCAACCCGCAATTGCGCCGATGATGATGATCACAAGAATGCTCTCAATGCCCATGTTCTCTGCTCCTAATTCCCATCGCAGGATCGCGATGAAAGCCATCATACCACAGGCGAGGCAGAAGTCCTTGAGATCACGCAAAAGACACAAGCGTTGTAATCCTGACGCCAAGTGACTACCTTGTTCCAACGAGATGTTCGGTTCTCTGCGGTTCAGGCGCGTCGCCCGCCCGAGTGAACCAAAATTTCCCCGTCAAAACACTTTAGCTGTCACGCCCTTTTGGGGATCTGATGTTGGGACTGTTACCGATGTCATCGCATTCGAGCCCATAGCCTTCGCGATGTAGACGGTCATTCCGAACGCCCTGAGATACGCACGCAATGATCCCGCCCGGACAGAGGTGGATGACCCATTAAGGAGAAACCCAATGGCGAAACTTACGAAAACTTCCGTGTTCAAAGAACAGGCCACCAGACCGGAAACCACCATGGACAAGACGACACGCGTTGTGCGCAAAATGGTGGATGATGAAGCAGAACAGCGGCTTGCCAAACTGACCCGTCTGCGGAACGCACGGCTTGAACGGGAAGCAAATACGCCGCCACAGGAGATCGCGGCAAAGCGCACCACGCGGGCCAAGGCGGCACCAAAGCGATAAGACAATCTGCCCGGCACCGCGATACTGACCGCGACGCTGGATAAATTGGTGTGCCCTGAGAATGCAAAGGTGTTGAACATGCCGGCATTGGTGGCCGCAGCCAAAGTGCGATCACGCCAGTGCATATCCCGTCGATGTATGATTTATCACCCATCGATGTATGAAATTCATACCTATGATGTTAGAAATTTAGAGAATTGTGCAAAAGTTGTAGAAATTAGTAAAAGCTTGTATCGAACACGTGTAGTTTGTGTTCGGTGGGTAGTGAGTGGGTGTAGTGAGTAGTCGCATCCAACCGATGTGTTTAACGAGTGTCTGTTTGTGCCTTCGTGCATATGTTTGATTTGACGGTGCCTGTTGGTGTGTGAGGCCACTGGCACCGCCAAACATCAAGCTTCAGTAGTGCGTATCTTGTGTCCGGTTGATTTGGCGATAGCCGCTTCTCTGATTTTTTAGAACAGTGCTCTTTCAGGGCGCTGTTCTATTTTTTTGTCCTATGGCCGAAAGGCATTGGCCCTTCAGCGAGCATGAGAACCAGCGAGAATTTTGGAAACGGGCCTAGGCGGCGGCAGAAGACGCCAGGTCAATCGCACGTGAGAGCGCCTCGTTCGGGCAGTGAAATGACACGCTTGCGGCACAAACCTGCCGTTGGCCCGGCCCGACCTGAAACAACCCCGAATAATAGGCACCATCGGGCACCTTGGTCGCACAAGGGACCCATTTACCACCTGGGCCCTCGACCTTCTTCCCGATCAGCACATTGACCGATCCGGGCGGTGGGCTCGAAAGTGTAGTCGTATAATCAATCCAGTTGGCGAAGTGCATGACAGCTCCTTTAGCTGCCCCGATTTCTCAAACCAAAATGGCCAAAGGATGGCGACACTGGGGATTTTGATCGCCATCGCGTCGCATTCCAGAGCAAGCTGAGAAGCATACCCGCTATGGTTTATAAGGGCGCCCGCCATTTCCCCCCAACGGGATATACCCAAGATGAGCGCCAGTTCGTGAAATAAGATGCTCTCCTCGAAAAAGCTATATTTTGGTCCTCATTTGTACACCGTTGGCATTCATACAGTGTCTCAATCTAGAGTAACTATTGATTTGTTTCGTATACATTTAGAAGAACATCCGGAGGCCCCTTGTACCAGTCGAAGAACAACACTGGCGTCACAGTCGACATGCTCCGTGCATTCATTTGCTTAAGCAGACACTTGAATCTGTCTAAAGCAAGTGATGAACTTGGCACGACACGCCAGACTGTCCGACGACATATCACCGATCTTGAGGTGATACTGGAGCAGAAGCTCTTCGAGGTGGTCGATCGGCAGTATCAGCTGACATCTTTCGCAATTGATGCGCTCGACGATGCCAAAGCCCTTCTCTTGCAACTGGACACTTGGGCTGGGCAGTCTTCTCTAAAGAAGAACACTTCGGGCGGGCTTGAGAAGCTTCAGTTCACGGATTCCCAAGGAAGGGTCTATTATTCTCAACAACACCCCGTCTCTCAAATTGCAATGAACGGTCTGCCATTGCTCAAAAAGGCCTTTGCCGCGTGGGGAAATGCGGAAACGCAAATCGAACACGCAGCAATGAAAGAGATTAAGCCCTATACGGTTCTTTACCGCAAGGGACCGGCGGGCTGGGTTTTTGTCCACATCGGCAAGGAATCCGCCTATGCGCGCTGGTTTGGAACCACAGTTTCGCAAAGTGCGATCGGCAAACTGATCACCGAAGATGATGCCGGCTCTGAATATGATGAATTTACCGCCGGTGCCTATTCCCGCATTTATGATGAAGGCGGTGTGCGCCTTGATCATATTCTTGCCCACCTGCCAAGGGATGGCGGGGAACCAGAACCGGGTACCTTCCAAAGACTGCTTCTTGGTGGCGTCTTTCCCGATGGAACCCCGGGCTTGATCATTCTTGCTGTCATTACCGAACAAGTGGAAATTGACGCGATGTCAGACGCCGACCGCCCCAAAATGCCTGCGGATTTCATCATGGATGCGCTTCCTGACCAGTCGACCGCAGTGACTCAATTGCCACAACCACGGAAAGCGTCACACGCGACATTGTGACGTCGCACCAAAAAAGTTTACACAGTATTAAGCCTAAAGGCACTGTGTTGCGAAAAGCGCAACGATAAATCGAGAGGCAGGATATGTCGGCGCGGAGCATTTTTGGCACGGTTCAGAACGTGTCGGTTATCTTACGGGATCTTGAAGACGCCGGAATGCGTATCGAGGTCGGGGACGATTTCGCACTTTATCGCTACTATCGCAGCACGTGCGTGGACAGGGGTGATATGTCGCCACTTTTCGACACAGCCTGCTCTTTTATTGATGCAACGAATGGTTTCTGGATCTGTGGGTTTAACGAACTTGACCAGCTGGTGCATACGCAAGCTGTGCGCCTGCTTGATCTTTCGGGCATTTCGCTGGGCAAGCATCTGGACATGCACCGTCATAAATACATCGTCCCCGACACGACGCCTGATCCTGATCTGACATTCTTCCAAGGCCCCGAGGCACTGAAGACGGTGACGGGTTCGGTGGGCTATTGCGGTGATTTCTGGTTGCCGTCACACGGCCTTGGAGGGCCACGCAGCCATGGTGCGACCAGCCTTTTGTCGCGCCTTCTCTTCGAGATACTTCAGCAAGCTTGGTCTCCCGACTATGTTTTCGCCTTTGTCCCAAGGCATCTTGCCGCTAAAGGCGCGCACCTGCGTTATGGCTACACACATTGTGAACCCGGCGCATGGATCGGACCAGACAAGCAGATCACGAATGAAGAATATCTGATCTGGATGAACGCCGGTGATATCAAGGGTGTGCTGTCACGCGACGTCCAATCAATCCGCAAAGCTGCACATGTGGCGGCGATGCGTGCGCCCCTGACCTCGATTGATTCGACCGGGTAATCCGGCAACGCGCGTCAGATTGGCTTTGGCCACACCATTCATCGCCCGCACTCCCACCGCAAAACAATGCGTTTTCACACAGCAAAAGACGCTGCCTCGTCCGGGGCAGCGTCTCGCTGTGAGTAGTAACAAGTGGGTGTAACCGTGGTGAGGTACGATTAGCCTTAAGGTGCTGTTCGATTACGGCAAAAATTGGATGAAACGGTGTCCTTTTTAGCCGCCACACCTACCATGCGATTGGCGCATGTTCGCTCGCACACCTCAAATGAACCTTCACCTGACAAAGTCGCACGCTATAAGTGACTGATATTGAATATATAATTAAAATATACGCCAGTCATAGTTACCTTGTCTCCTTGCAGGGTCGGTCCGTCCAGCCGGGTTATTTATGTCAACAGTAATGACATAAGACAGATCGCAGAATCGTCATAATGACCAGAACAACAGCAGAATTGGTCTGGGAAGCAGTGGGAAAACCAAGGGAATCGCATCTTTGGTGTCTTTTGTTTGCGTGGCCTCGGCAGAGTGCCCCCAAAATCAACCAGTGCGATTCGGTCATCATATCGCCGGACAAAGCGCTCGGAGATAGCCCGCGACCTGCGCATAACTACACTGCCAGCTATCCGAACGGCGTGATTGGCAGTAGGCTCTACGAAACCGCAGCCAAGGGACAGCTCAGCCATGAGACGACAATGCATCGCGCTGATAGCAGGGGTTCTTTGGACACCTGCCGTTGCAGACACCCCCGCAACATGGGATTTCCAACCTGCGCAAGACGTATTTTCCGACACAGCACTGCTTGATCTATCTTATCTCAATGAAGCGACCGCAGGTGAAACCGGTTTTATCCGGCGTTCTGATGATGGGGCCGCTTTTGTGCGGGGTGACGGTGCGCCGATCCGGTTCTGGGCGCTGAATACCTATGTCGCCCGTCACGGCATGGCAGCACTTGAAGACCACGCAAGGTTTCTGGCCAAACGCGGCGTCAACATGGTGCGTCTGCACGGGCAAATCCCGCAAGCCGGAGAATCGGGTGGCACGCTTGAAGAAATAGACACAGCCGAGCGCGACCGCCTCTGGCAGCTGGTCGCCGCGATGAGACAGGAAGGCATCTACGTCACCTTCAGCCCCTACTATCCGCACCTCGTCCATCCAGAGGCCGCCCAGCGCTGGCAAGTCCCCGTCGACAGTGAGGGGCTGACGGGAATGATCTACTTCGATCCGGTCTTGCAAGAGGCTTACAAGGGGTGGCTCCGCGAGACACTGCTGCCCGTAAACCCCTACACCGGTCTGGCGCTCAAGGATGACCCTGCGCTGGCGATTATTCAGATGCAGAATGAAGATTCGCTGCTGTTCTGGACATTCAATAGCATCAAGGGCCGCGAGGCCGCACTGCTTGGTGCCCGATTTGGCCAGTTCCTTGGTGAAAAATATGGCACGCTGGCCGCAGCGCAGGATGCATGGGGCAACGCTGCGGCACCCGGTCCGATCGACGACATGCGCGACGATTGGGACAGTGGCGTGATCGCACTTTCCAATATCTGGCACCTCACAAGCGATGCAGACCCCGGTGATGCGGCGGCGCGGCTTGCCGATCAAACAGAATTCCTGACCATGATCATGCGCGACTGGCACGCCGAGATTGCCCGCTTCCTGCGCGAAGACATCGGCGCACCGCAACTTTTCAACGCGGGAAACTGGCGCACTGCGGATGATGTTCTGCTCGATGATCTTGAGCGGTATTCCTACACGGCGGGTGATGTGATTGGCGTGAACCGCTATGTCAACGCCCTGCACGAAGGAGAATATGTCGGCTGGGCCATCGTGGCAGGTGACACATACCGCGAAGACGGTCTCCTGCGCCGACCATTGGATTTACCAACCACACTGCGCCAGCCAGTCGGTTATCCTTATATTATCAGCGAAACGCTTTGGGTGCCGCCGATGTGGGAACAGTCCGAAGGACCCATTCTGATGGCCGCCTATCAGGCTCTCACCGGTATCGACATCAGCTACTGGTTCTCCACTGATGAAACACAGTGGCGCGCACCGCAGAGCGCGAACGGCTATTTGCCAAGTATCGGCAAATGGCAGGTGGCAACCCCGCAACAGATGGGCGCTTTTCCTGCGGCTGCGCTGATCTTTCGCCTTGGGCTCATTGACGAGGCCCCCCCGGTCGTGATCGAACACCGCCCGCGCGATACGCTCTGGGCCCGCGCGGCCCCTCTTGTTGCGGCACAACAAGGCTATGACCCGAACCGCGATACAGGCATTTTTGGTAAATTGCTTGGAAGCGGCCGCGCGCAACAACCCGAAATCAGCCCCTATAGCTTCCTTGCCGGCCCCGTTCAGGTCGATTTTGACAGCGAGACTGGAAATTTCGTGCACCCTGATCTTGCATCGCTGATCGACGAAGACAGGCAGGTTGTCACCAGTCTGACGCGCGAGCTGTCCTGGGATTGGGGCGCGGGTGTCGTCACACTGGATGCGCCCCGCGCGCAAGGCGTCGTAGGCGCTTTGTCATCAGCCACGACCTTTACCTTGCAGGACATCACGATTGAAAGCGATGCGGAGTATGCCAGCATCATCGTGGTGCCGCTGGATGGCCAGCCGATTGCTGATGCGTCACAGCTCTTGGTGCAGATCAACAGCATCGCTCGCCCGACGGGCTGGAGCGCGGCATCTGCCGCACATGAAAGCGGGCCCGCTTTGGAAGTGACCGCCTTTGGCGAGGCGCCATGGCAGATTGACAGGGTCAACGCGCAGGTCAGCATTCGCAACAACGGGCTGTCACGTGCCACAGCCCTGGATGCCAACGGCATGGCGAATGGTGAAGTCACAGCTTCAAGAAACAACGGAATGCTGACTTTGACGCTACCGTCCGATGCGCTTTACGTCATCATCGACTGACGTTTCCTGATGTGGAGGGGGTGGCGCGGCAGATCAGACCCGCCGCGCATCTGTTTTACCAGCTGTTATAGCCCAGATACTTGCCCGACATTTCAACCTTCACGCGGTCGCCTTTGGGGTTTTCCTCGCGGGTGACGGACATGTTGAAATCAATCGCGGACATGATGCCGTCGCCAAATTTTTCTTGGATCAGCGCCTTCAAAGTCGGGCCGTAAACGCCGACGATTTCATAAAACCTGTAGATGCAGGGATCGGTCGGCACCGCCTGTTCCCAGATCTTGGTGGGGCTCTCTGCCAGCACGGATTCCGCCTCTTGCGGCAGGCCCATCACGCTAACCATCAGTTTGGCCTTGTCGGCCGGGAAAGCATTCATCCCCATCGCTGCGGAATGGGTCCAGACGGGCGACATCCCAATCTTTTCGGCGATTTGCTCCCATGTCAGACCGGCCGTTTTCTTGGCCGACAGGATCATCGCGGTCACGTCTTCTTTGGTCATCATTTCGGTCATTACGAGGTCTTTCATTGTTGCTCCTCCGGGGGTTATTCGTTGACGGCCCGCAGCGCAGGCGGCGCGTTTTCTGGTTCTTCGGGTTCGGTCTTGTCTATCCGCACCGGTGTCGGGCGGTTACTGCCCTCTCCGGTCTGTTGGCCCGCCATCTCTTTGGACCGCTTGCCAAGGAAGGTGACCAGATGGTTGCGGATTGCGTAGTAGTTGGGATGCTCGATAATCTCGGTCCGGTTGCGCGGGCGCGGGATGGTGATCTCGACGCTCTCGGCCACCCGTGCATAGGGGCCGTTCGTCATCAGCAAGATACGGTCCGCCAGCAGGATCGCCTCGTCGATATCATGGGTAATCATGAAAACGGTCTGTTCCGTCCCGCTCCAGATCTTCAAGAGCTCGTCCTGGATCGTTCCCCGTGTCAGCGCATCAAGCGCGCCAAAGGGTTCATCCAGCAACAAAAGCTTGGGGTGGTTGGCAAAAGCGCGCGCAATCGACACCCGCTGGCGCATCCCGCCCGAAAGCTGGCTTGGCTTGCGGTGGATCACATCCCCCTCAAGCCCGACCATCGCAAGGTATTTGGTCGAATGTTCAATCACCTGCGCCTTGGTCCATTCAGGGTGCCGCGCAGAGACGCCAAAGGTGACGTTCTTCAATGTCGAAAGCCACGGCAACAGGGAATAGTTCTGGAACACAACACCACGGTCAAGGCTTGGGCCTTTCACCTCGGTCCCGTCCATGATCACCACGCCAGATGTCGGATCGGACAGACCCGCAAGGATGTTCATGATCGTGGATTTCCCACAGCCAGAGTGGCCAAGGATCACAACAAACTCGCCCTTTTCGACACCAAAGGTGGCATCCTCAAAGACTGTCAGTTCGCCGCCCGCGCCATCGGGATAGCGTTGTGTCAGGTTCTCGACGCTTAGAAACGGTTTCATATCTTGGTCCTATTCAGCGTAAGAAACGGCGCGCTGGACAAAGCCAAGGGCTGCATCAAGCCCCATGCCCACGACGCCAATCATCAGGATTGAAAAGATCACGGAGGTCAGATCGAGGTTGTTCCACTCGTTCCAGACGTAATATCCGATGCCGGTTCCCCCCACGAGCATTTCCGCGGCCACGATCACCAGCCAGGCAATCCCGATGGAAATCCGCATGCCTGTCACGATCGTCGGCGCTGCGGCAGGCAGGATCACGGTGAAGGCGGTCTTGAGCGGGTTCAATTCGTGCGTGCGGGCCACGTTGACCCAATCCTCACGCACACCGGCCACACCGAAAGCGGTGTTGAGCAGCATCGGCCAGATCGAACAGATGAAGATCACAAAGATTGCGCTCGCTTCACTGTCCTGGATCACGAAGAGTGCCAGCGGCATCCAAGCCAAGGGAGAAATCGGGCGCAAGACCTGAATGAACGGGTTCAGCGCCTTGTAGGCCAGCGGTGACATACCGATCAGAAAGCCCAGCGGAATAGCGATAATAGCTGCCAGCGCATAGCCCACCAGCACACGGTAGATCGAATAGCCGATCTGGATACCGATCCCTTTATCATTGGGGCCTGCATCATAGAAAGGATCACTGAGCTGTTCCCAGGCCTTGGCGATCACCTGACTGGGCGGCGGCACGCCAGCTTTGGGCTGGCCGCCCCCTGTCAGAAGTTCATATTCCGTCAATTCGCCTACCGCCTTTTGTGCGGGAATGGCGGCCTCCCAGATCAGGAGGCCGACAATAAGCAGAGTTAGCGACAGAATAGCTGCACGAAAGTTCAGTGAGCTGATGGGCATTTGCCTTAGCCTTTCTTGATCGCGAAGCTGTCGATATAGGCTTCGGGTTCGTTGTAATCGAACGTCTTGCCCATGATGGTATGCGACTTGTAGGTGACGTCCGGCGCTTCATAGCCAAGGTCTTCCATCACCTTCTTGCAGTCGGCGGCCAGATAGACCTGCTCTGCCACGCCTTTGTAATCGACATCGCCTTCAATATAGCCCCAGCGCTTCATCTGGGTCAGGATCCACACGCCCATCGAATGCCACGGGAAGGGGTCAAAATCGATCCGGTCAGGCACACGCTGTACGTTGCCCAAGCCATCCGCATAGGTGCCCGTCAGCACCTGCTCGATCACAGTCACAGGCTGGTTGAGGTAATTCGTCGGCGCAATCGCCTCGGAAATCTCTTTGCGGTTCTCGGCGGCCGAGGCGTATTGCGTCGCATCAATGATCGACTTGAGCAGAGCGCCATAGGTGTTGGGCAATTCCTGCGCAAAGGACAGCGGTGCCGCAAAGGCACAGCATGGGTGACCTTCCCAGATCTCTTTGGTCAGCAAGTGGATAAAGCCGATGCCTTCGAAGACAGCACGCTGGTTGAACGGATCAGGCGACAGATAGCCGTCAAGGTTACCGGCACGCAGGTTTGCAACCATCTCGGGCGGCGGCACAACACGGATCTGGATATCGACATCGGGGTCTAGACCGAATTCGGCAACATAGTAGCGCAGCAGGAAGTTGTGCATCGAGTATTCAAACGGCACACCGAAGGTAAAGCCCTTCCACTGTGTCGGATCGCGCTTATCAAGGTGTTCGTTGGACAGAACAATCGCCTGCCCGTTGATGTTTTCAACGGCGGGCATGATGTAGGGTTCTGCAATAGACCCCGCACCCAGCGTCATCGCCAGCGGCATCGGCGTCAGCATATGGCTCGCGTCATATTCGCCGTTCAGCGATTTGTCGCGGGCCACGGCCCAGCCTGCGGTCTTGATGACTTGCGCGTTCAGACCATAGCGTTCGTAAAAGCCCAAAGGCTGCGCCATGATGATCGGCGTCGCACAGGTGATCGGCACAAAACCGATGTTCAGGTCTGTTTTCTCGGGTGGCCCAAGATTGTCGAGGATAGCCGCCTTCGCCTGATCCATCGGGAACACCGACGCCAGCGCCGCGGCCATCGTGGTGCCGCCCATCATGCCCATAAAGGACCGGCGGCCGATATCGCTCTGACCAAAGACCGACCGCACGATCGCGCTTTCAACAGCACGTTCCAGCATGCCTTCGCTTGTAGTCAGATCCGGACCACCCTGTTTTTCTACCGCTGAGGTCACGCAACCGGCGCACCCGCAATCGACGCCGTGCCGCAGGTCGGTTTCGGATGAATAGGGATTTCCAAGGCTTTTCACTGTCATTCTCGTCACTCCTGTCAAACTTTGGAACGATACTGACGCAGAAAAGGGGCACACTGAAAGCCAGAGGCCTCAAAAAATTAATTCAATAATTTCCATTCATAACAATACCTTACGATATCTATATGCCCTCCTCATATTACGATTTATCGTAAATTACGATTTTTCGTATTGCCACACACCCCGATGTCCGCTTCGATCGGAAAATGAACATTCAAGACCGCACCCCTGATTCCCGTCTTGCCGGAGCCTTCGGCGCAACGTTGATCCTTGATCTCGATACAGACGAGATTCTGGCCGCCACCCCGCAGGCCCACGTGCTGCTCAAAGACCCGTCTCTGGTCGGTTCACGCTTTTCCAATCTTGTGGCAGATGATGTGCCGCACATGATCCTGTTTGTTGATGAAGTCATCTACCGCGGAGAGGCGTGGACACGGCGCATTATCCTCCGCACCCGTGAAAATGACCGCATCAATTGCGAAATCAACGGGCGCTCGGATGGCAAGACGCTCACGCTTCAGATCACCGATCTTGCAGCCCTTGAACGCCGCGCCGAGGCGGTACAGGCGGCAAGCATGTATAACGGTGGCATTCTGGAATGGCAGCGCGCACAGGCATTCTTCTCTGAACTCGAACGCCAGAACCAGCTGATCCTGAATGCAGCGGGCGAAGGGATTTACGGGGTCAACGCCGACGGCAAGACAACCTTTGTGAACCGAGCAGCACAGGAAATGCTGGGCTGGACCGATGAAGACCTTCTTGGCGAAGACATCCATACCAAAATCCACCATCACCATCTCGACGGTGAAATCTATCCGTCGCATGAATGCCCGATCTACCAATCCTTCCGCTATGAACAGGTCAACCGCATCGAGGACGAGGTGTTCTGGCGCAAGGATGGCAAACCCATCCGCGTTGAATACGTCTCGACCCCGATCTACGAGGGCCAGCGGCTGGCCGGTGCCGTGGTCATCTTCCGCGACATCACCGAGCGGTGGGAAAACGAACGCAAGCTGCGCGAAGCAATGGATCAGGTCGCGGCCCTGCGTGACCGGCTCGAACAGGAAAACGCCTACCTGCAAGAGGCCATCAGTATTGAGCGCGCCCACCATGATGTTGTCGGCCAATCGCCCGCGATCCAGCAAATCCTGCAACGGGTCGAAATGGTGTCACGCACGCAGGCCAACGTGCTGATCACCGGCGAAAGCGGGACAGGCAAAGCCATGGTCGCCTCGGCAATCCATAATGACAGCGACAGGCGGCGGCGGCCCCTGATCCACTTCAAATGCGGCTCGGTCACGCCCGACATGTTTGAAAGTGAGCTTTTCGGCCATGTGCGCGGGGCCTTCACAGGCGCGCTGCGCGACAAACCCGGCAAGCTCGAACTGGCCCACGGTGGCACGCTATTCCTTGATGAAGTCGCCGATATTCCGCTGGAACAGCAAGGCCAACTGCTCGACGCGCTGCAAAACCGCAGGGTCACACGGCTGGGCGATGACCGCGCGCGCAGTCTTGAATTGCGGGTCGTCGCCTCCACCAGCCGGAACCTTGACCGCGAGGTGCAGGCCGGACGGATGCGGCCGGAGCTCGTGTTCTTTCTCAACGTCTTTCCGATCCACTGCACGCCGCTACGCGAACGCCCTGACGACATTCCACTGCTGGCCGCACATTTCCTCAATCTCGTGTGCAAAAGGCTCAGCCGCACGCCACCCATCATCACCGAAGGGACAATCCGCACGCTGCAACAATACGACTGGCCCGGAAACGTGCGCGAACTGGCCAATGTGATCGAGCGCGGTGCGATCGTATCGCAGGGCGAAAAGCTCGTGGTCGATATCCACCCCGACGCAGCCCCCGCAACGCGTAAGATCACAACCTTGCTCAGTGAAGCCGACATCGAACAAATCCGCGTCGCCAACACAATTGCCTGCCTACAGGAAACCAACGGGCGCGTGTCAGGGCCAAACGGGGCGGCGGCACTCTTGGGCGTCAAACCCACAACGCTCTATTCACGGATCAAGACGCTTGGTCTGTCACCCGACGATTGGGCCTCGGGTTAGGCCCCTTGAACGCGGTACTGCGCCGCATCCCGAAAATGCATCGTTGCTTTGCACCCCGCATCGGCTAAATTACACCCAAGACGCGAATATGGATCACCCGGGGCAAACACGGGGGCGGGCAGAGGATAGGCAAATGCGGTATTTCTTGATGGCAGGTGCTTTGGCATCAGTAGCAGCTTGTGGCGGCGGCAGCCGTGGCGCAACCGGCGATATCTCGCGCGCCTGTCTTGATGCAGACCGCCGCGCGGCGTCACCCGCTTTGTGTTCCTGCATCCAACAAGTGGCAAACCAATCCCTCTCGGGTAGTGACCAGGCCCGCGTCGTCGGTTTTTTTGCAAACCCGCAACTGGCACAGGATACACGCCAATCCGACCGCCCCGGCGATGAAAGCTTCTGGACGCGCTACCGCGCCTTCACAGATCTCGCCACCGAGATATGTCAGCCAGTAAACGCCTAGTGGCGCGCTCAATCATCGCCAGCGACCCGTCGAAATCCCGCGTGTAATAGGGATCAGGCACATCTTTATCGGTCAGACACTGGACAGGTGTCGCGTTGCCCTTGGGTCTCAGCCGTTCGATTTCGGCTTTGTTTTGGCGGTCCATCGCAACGATCAGATCAAAGTCCTGAAAATCAGCGCGTGTGAACTGCCGCGCCCGTAATCCGCTCAGGTCATACCCCCGCGTGCGCGCGGCCTCTTGCATTGGTCCATAAGGCGGATCGCCCACGTGCCAACCCCCAGTACCCGCGCTATCCAGCGTCAAATGCGGTGCAAGCTTGCGCATTACCCCTTCGGCAGCAGGTGAACGGCAGATATTGCCAAGACAAACAAAAACGATCCGCATTCCTAACCCCTTGTGACCCACCAAACCTAGCAAAGCCGAAACGCCGCGACCATAAAGATGCGCAAAGCACTTGCTGCACAGGCCAATTCGCGCCCACACTCCGGGAATGAAGATTGCAATTCTGACAGGTGCCGGTGTTTCGGCCGAAAGCGGCTTGGGCACGTTCCGCGATGCGGGCGGGCTTTGGACGCAATACGATCTGAACGACGTCGCAACACCGCAAGGGTTCGCCCGCAACCCTGCGTTGGTCCATGATTTCTACAACGCGCGGCGGGCCAATTGTGCCGAGGCGTCACCCAATGCAGCGCATCAGGCGCTTGCCGCCCTTGCAGCAGGCGCGCATGACGTCACGCTGATTACCCAGAACATTGATGATCTGCACCACCGTGCAGGTTCGCCGGATGTGATCCACATGCATGGTGAACTGATGCGCGCGCTTTGTGCGCAATGCGATGCCCGCTGGGACGCGCCCTTGGTCATGTCGCCGCAAGACCCCTGCCCCGCCTGCGGCGCAAAAGCCACGCGTCCGGATGTCGTCTGGTTCGGCGAAATCCCCTATCACATGGATACCATCGCCCAAGCGGTCGCGACCGCTGATCTTTTCGTGGCTATCGGCAGTTCGGCCGAAGTCTATCCTGCAGCAGGTCTTGTGGAACTGGCGCAGGGGCAGACACTCGAGATCAATCTGGAACCCTCTGCGCGGGCAAACGCATTTGATGACCACCGCTTCGGGCCCGCCACACAGGCCGTGCCTGCATGGGTGGCAGAGCTGCGCTGAGGGCTGGACCTTTGGCCCCTGCCGGATCAAAAAGGGGCCATGAGCAGGACCACAGATATCAAGGCACTAGCCCAAGGCGTGCAGAGCGGTGACAGACGGGCGCTGGCGCGCGCCATCACGCTGGTGGAAAGCGGCCGCGCGGACCACCGCGCAGATGCGCTGGACCTGCTGGAAATGCTGGGCACCCAAAAACAGGCCCTGCGGATCGGGCTGTCGGGCACCCCTGGTGTCGGCAAATCCACATTTATCGAAAGTTTCGGGCTCATGCTGACCGGCATGGGCAAACGGGTGGCGGTGCTGGCGGTTGATCCGTCATCTGCACGTTCCGGCGGGTCAATCTTGGGCGACAAGACCCGCATGGACCATCTGGCCCGCGATCCAAACGCCTTTATCCGCCCCTCGCCCAGCCAGACCCAGTTGGGTGGCGTCGCCCGCCGCTCGCGCGAAGCGGTGGCACTCTGCGAAGCGGCAGGCTTCGACGTGGTGCTGATCGAAACCGTGGGCGTCGGGCAATCCGAGACTGTCGTGGCACAGATGGCCGATCTTTTCGTGCTGCTGCTGGCCCCTGCGGGCGGGGACGAATTGCAAGGCGTCAAGCGCGGCATCATGGAAATGGCCGATCTGATCTTGGTGAACAAGGCGGACGGCGATCTGAAACCGCAAGCGATGCGCACCTGCGCCGACTATGCGGGCGCGCTGCGCCTGTTGCGCAAACGCGCACAGGATCCTGACGGATTTCCCAAAGCGCTCACGATCTCCGCGCTTGAGGTTCACGGACTAGAGGCCGCCTGGAAGGAAATGGAAACGCTGATCCAGTGGCGGCGGAACAACAGCATCTGGACGGCCACGCGCGAGGCACAGGCGGCCTATTGGTTTGGCGAAGACGTGCGCAACGGCCTGCTGGATATGTTGCGAAACGACCCCCAAACCGCCGCCCGCATGAAGGCCGCCGAAGCGGACGTCAAAGCTGGCCGCACCCCGCCCACAGCTGCGGCAGAACAGGTCTTGGAGCCATTGCGTCTGCGGCTTGGTGGTGACGCGGGCCAAACAGGGTCAGAAACCTGACCCTTCACGCGGCAAAGCGGTTGACGGGATCAAGGAATCCGCCTATCTCGCGCTAATCTTATTCACGACCCTGCCGATGCGGGGTCCATAACCCGTATCACAGGATACCCCACCACCCGGGTGGCGGCTGTCCAAAGAACAAGGATAACGCTCATGTCGCGCCGTTGCGAACTGACTGGAAAAGGCCCAATGTCTGGCAACAATGTCAGCCACGCCAAGAACCGTACCCGCCGCCGTTTTTTGCCAAACCTGCAAGATGTCACTTTGATGTCCGACGTGCTGGGCCGGTCTTTCAAGCTGAAAATCTCCAATGCCGCACTGCGCACCGTTGATCACCGCGGTGGTCTGGATGCGTTCATGGCGAAAGCCAAAGACGCAGAGCTGTCCGCTGATGCGCTGAAAATCAAGAAAGAGATCGTCAAGGCAACTGCTGCCTAAGCTGATCCGACTTGAGACAGATGTGAACCCGGTCGTGCAGGCGGCCGGGTTTTTCTGTGTCGGGTGGATTGAAATCCACCTTTCGGCATCGGACCGCTTCACCATGTAAGGTGGCGTCTTGACCCACCTTATGGCAAAGCTTGCGCCATGACCGCCCTGCCCATTGATCCTGTCCTGCCTAAGCTGATGGATGCGCTCGCATCCTCTGGCTGCGCCGTGCTGCAGGCCCCGCCAGGTGCTGGCAAAACCACCCGCGTCCCTTTGGCGATGCTCGAGGCAAAGCTCACCACCGGCAAGATCATCATGCTCGAGCCTCGCCGCCTTGCCGCCCGCGCCGCCGCCGAGCGTCTGGCCGAAGGGCTGGGCGAGACACCGGGCCATACCGTAGGCTACCGGATGCGCGGCGATAGCAAAGCCGGCAACCGGATCGAAGTCGTCACCGAAGGCATCCTGACCCGCATGATCCAGTCCGATCCCGAACTGAAAGGCATCGGCGCCGTCATCTTCGACGAATTCCACGAACGTTCACTCAACGCCGACCTTGGCCTTGCGCTGACATGGGAAAGCCGGAGCGTGTTGCGCCCCGACCTGTTCGTCCTTGTCATGTCCGCAACGCTCGACGCCGCCCCTGTCGCCGCGATGCTCGACAACGCCCCCGTGATCACCTCCGAAGGCCGTTCTTTTCCTGTCACAACCCATTTCCTTGACCGCGCCGTGCCCAAAACCCAAAGACTGGAACAGGCGACCGCTGATCTGGTCACCGCAGCCGTGGCCGAAACCGCAGGCGGCGTCCTTGTCTTCCTGCCCGGCGAGGGCGAAATCCGCCGGACTGCCGCTCTGCTGGCCAACCGCCTGCCCGCCGACTGCACCATCCGCCCGCTTTACGGCGCGCTGCCCTTTGCCGAACAACGCAAGGCGATAGCCCCCGTTACAGAGGGCCGCAAAATCGTGCTGTCCACTTCGATCGCCGAAACCTCGCTCACAATCGAGGATATCCGCGTGGTGGTTGACGCAGGCCGCGCCCGCCGTGCCCGTTTTGATCCAAGCTGTGGCATGTCGCGGTTGGTCACGGAAAAAGTCAGCAAAGCCGAAGCCACCCAACGCGCAGGCCGTGCAGGCCGCGTAGCCCCCGGCGACGCCTATTGCCTTTGGACCAAAGGCGAGCACGGGGCGCTCCCCGCCTTCGCGCCTGCCGAAATCGAGGCCGCTGATCTGGCGGGCCTCACATTGGAACTGGCCGTATGGGGCAGCGACGATCTGGCGTTTCTCACCCCACCGCCGACAGGCGCCTTGGCCGAAGCACGCGCACTCTTGCACGGCTTGGGCGCGCTCGACAGCGCAGGACGGATCACGCCACATGGCCGCGCCCTTGCCGCCCTGCCGCTGCATCCGCGTCTGGGTCATATGCTGCAAATCGCAGGCAAAACCGCAGCCCCGCTTGCCGCTTTGCTTGCTGCACGCGATCCCTTGCGCGGCGCACCTGTTGATCTGGCGCTCCGCATCGCCGCCCTCAAATCCCGCTACGACGGGCCCGGCACCGCGCACCCCGCGGCCATCGCACAGATCAAATCCGAAATCCCGCGCTTGGCCAAAGGCCTGCCCGACAAAGCCTCCCTCACGCTGGGCCAGCAAGCCGCCCTCGCCTACCCTGACCGCATAGGCCTGCGGCGCAAAGGTGATGACCCGCGCTATGTGCTGTCAGGTGGCAAAGGGGCCGTGCTCGACGCCGCCGACCCGATGGCGGGGGCGCGGCTGATCGTGGCCACCGATCTTGACGGCGACACCCGCGAAGCCCGCATCAGGCAGGCTGTCACGCTCACAGAACGCGAATTGCGCGAGCTTTTTGCCGACCAGATCGCATGGGCCGACATCTGTGAATGGTCCAAACGCGACCGCAAGGTCCTCACCCGCCAGCAGGAGCGGTTCGGCGCATTGGCACTCGATGACCGGCAGTGGTCGGATGCGCCGGATGCGGCCATCGCACAAGCCATGCTCGAAGGCGTGCGCCAGTTGGGCCTGCGCCCCTCGCCCGCCGCGGAGCGGTTCCGCGCAAGGGTGGCATTGGTTGATGACCTGCCCGCAATGGACGATGCAACGTTACTGAACACGCTGGAAGACTGGCTCTTGCCGCACCTGACCGGCGTGCGCAGCGCCGAGGACTGGAAACGCTTTGATATCCTGCCTGCCTTGCGCGCCATGCTGGATTGGGACCAGATTCAGCGCCTTGACCGTGCCGCACCCGCACATTTCGAAACACCGCTGGGGCGCAAGATCCCGATTGACTACGATGGCGACGCCCCCGGCATCACATTGCGCCTGCAGGAAATGTTCGGCGTCACCACCCATCCTGTGGTGGGGCGAACACCTTTGAGGGTCACACTCCTGTCACCGGGGCAAAAGCCCGTGCAGGTCACGCAAGATATTGTTGGCTTCTGGGCCAGCTCTTATGCCGATGTCCGCCGTGATATGCGTGGCCGCTACCCCCGCCATCCATGGCCTGAAGACCCGACACAGGCAGACCCCACCCTGCGCGCCAAGCCCCGCGGCACCTGACACCATTTGCGCATCGATTCGCTTTGTGTTAGTAAGAGAGTAATAAAAAAACGCCATTGGCAGGTATATGAGTAATCTTGACCGCTCTTTTTGGACAGGCCGCGAGGTCTGTATCGTCGACCCGACTGCGATCACGCAGGTCGGTGCGCTTTGCTTGCGCGACGGAAAGGGCGGAAAAGAGGTGCTTTTGGTGAAATCCTCGCGTGGTCGCTGGATCGTGCCCAAGGGCTGGCCAATGGACGGTCACACCGACGCCGAAACCGCGAGGATTGAAGCCTGGGAAGAAGCGGGTTTGCGCAGAGGCAAAGTCAGCAAGGCCCCGATTGGCGGCTATGTCACCGAAAAACGCTTTGAAGACGGGCGGGTCGTGCCTTGCCATGTCAGCGTGTACCGGATCGACGTGAAACAGATGACCAAAACCTACCCAGAAGCGGGCCTGCGCAAGCGTAAATGGGTGCCGCTGAAAAAGGCGGTCAAAAAGGTCGATGATGTCGGTTTGCGGGCGTTTTTGGGCGCGCTGAAGTAGGCTTTGCTTGCGGACTGCACAACTGGCCACACTACCCCATAAAGCCGATCCTCTTTTTCTTCATGCAAACGCGCTGCGCAAAACGCAAAAAGCCGCCCTTGGGGGCGGCCTGTGCGGCGAGGGCAGATCATAATCTGCCTTACCTTCCATTATATTAGCGGCGGCGGTCGCGGCGCGAGGACATGGGCTGGAATGCCACGCCAACATGGGCTTCGCAGTAGGGTTTGCCTTGCTGTACCGCCAGCCCACAGAACCAGAAATCATCGGTGGCGGGATCGCCAACCGGCCATTTGCAGGTTTTTTCGGTCAGCTCCATCAAGGTCAGCTTCTTGGCGGTCTTTTCGATTTCACTGACTTTGGCCAGTGCCTCGGGGCTGATTTCATTGGCCGAAGGCTGCGGCGGCAAAGGTTGACCCGCCGGAATGATCGCACGGCGCGCGGCAGAAATCGGGATCCCGTTCTCGTCAAGCTCGGGCTCTTCTTTGGGCGGTGTCGAGGCGGGCGCCGCCTTGGGCTTGGGTGATGCTGCCGGCTTGGCCGCAGGTTTGGCCGCAGCGGCAGGCGCAGCCGCCGGCTTTTCCTTGGGCGCTGCCTTGGCGGGCGCCCCGGCCGAGCCTGCCCTGTTGGACAATCCCAAACGGTGCACCTTGCCGATCACGGCATTGCGTGTGACGCCGCCAAGCTCTTTGGCGATCTGGCTTGCGGACTGGCCTTCGCCCCACATCTTCTTGAGCGTCTCAACGCGCTCGTCTGTCCAGGACATATCTGTTCCTTTGGTTTTTCGGCAAGGATCCGTCATGCACGGATCGGGCCTTCTTGGTCAAGTTGACTTCATATTAAACACTGCGGCAGGTGATGTGAAGGCAGTGGAGTGCCTTTTCGTGATGTTATAACGAGCTGCGCCCCCCGAGGGCTGGCCATCCGCGCGAAAACCACTATGTCAGGGCGCTGCAAAGGATGGCTGTGATGCAAGATATGAACCAGATGGGTGTACGGCGCTTCGGGCGCGTGAATTGGTTGGGGACGTGGACATTGATCCGGCGCGAGATCGCTCGCTTCATGAATGTCTGGACACAGACTGTCATGGCCCCCTTGATCAATGCGGGCCTGTTTTTGCTTATTTTCACTATCGCAATCGGCTCTCAGCGCGGCGAAGTGATGGGCGTGCCCTTCATGGTGTTTCTCGCACCCGGCATCCTGACCATGACGGTGATCCAGAACGCCTTTGCCAATACCTCCTCCAGCCTGTCATCGGCCAAGGTGCAGGGCAATATCGTTGATACGCTCATGCCGCCTTTGTCAGCCGGAGAGTTGGTCACAGGCTATATCGGCGGCGCAGTAGCGCGTGGTGGTTTGGTCGCGATTGTGATTGCCGCGGGATCGGCCCTCTTTCTGGGCGTAGGAATGCAATCACCGCTCTGGGTAATTGCTTTCGTCCTACTGGGCTCGATCCTGATGGGTGGCTTGGGCATGATCGCGGGAATTTTTGCCAATAAATTCGACCAGCTCTCTGCGATTTCGAACTTTCTGGTCACACCTTTGGCGTTCCTGTCGGGAACCTTCTATTCGATCGAGGCGCTGCCACCTTTCATGCAAACCCTCAGCCACGCCAATCCGTTCTTCTATATCATTGACGGGGTGCGTTTCGGGATGATCGGGGTCAGCGATAGCAGCCCTTGGGTGGGGCTTGTCGTCGTTTCAGCGGCCTGTATCGTGGTCTTGGGGATTTGTTTTCGCTGGATGCACACAGGCTACCGGCTCAAGGCCTAGGGTCAGGACCCTAGGGAACCTCACGCACCGGGATGCCGCGCTCTGCCAGTACGGCAATCAACGTGTCGATATCGGGCAGATCACCCGAGAAGATATCCTCGACGGTGCCATCGCGGTAAACAATCGCCACTTCGGTATCCAGACCCGCTTCGCTGACGCGTAAATGAGCGATATCATCAAGCGGGATGCGACGCGGCTTGCGCCATACGGCAAGGGTCAGATGGTCTTTATCTATCCGGATGCCAGAGATCGGTTGCGGCAGCAGCATCCAGGTAATCAAAATGGCTCCAAACACCCATGCGAGCGCCTGTAACTGCGTGGCTTCAAAATAGATGATGGCGACAAGGAGCAAGACAACGCCAAAGAAGGCAAGCCAGATAGGCCCCTTGTTCGGCGCGCGGCGGTACTCATAAACATCACTCATTTTTTTCATCTATTCACAGAAGATGGCCTTATTTTGTCCAACGTAAAGGGGCGTGCAGGCTTAACGCACAAAGCGGACCCGCCGTTCGCGCCACGCCAGAAGCGATGCGCCGCTCAGGATAATAAGCGCGCCAAGGATGCTGATCCAGTCCGGCCAGACATCGAAAAGCAGCAAATCATAAAGACCCGCAAAGATCAGCGTGACATAGCTGAAGGGCGTGATGAAGCTCGCATCCGCACGTGCCATGGCGTTGACAAAACACGCCTGTGCGGTGGCCATCAACACCCCCAGTGCGGCCAGCGCGCCCCATTGTGCGCCCGTCGGTGGCACCCAGACGGGCAAAACCGCCAGTGTTGCGATGCAAAGCCCGATGGCATTGTTGATCAGCAATATCTGGAACCCCGGTTCGCGATTGGCAAGTTTCTTGATGAATATCAACTCCATCCCCATCAAAAGCGCGGCCCCCAGCGCCAGCAGTCCGGCCAGTTGAAAGCTCTCGGGGCCGGGCCGCAGCAAGATCAGCGCGCCCAGCAAGGCGGTACCGGCGGCACCCCAGCGCCACGGCCCGACACGTTCGCCCAGCAGCGGAATAGCAAGAAGCATGCCGAACACGGGATTGAGAAAGCTGATCGCCGTTGCATCTGACAGCGGAATGAAGGCCACGGCGGAAAACATGAAGGTCACACCACCCCAGCCAAAGAGCGTGCGGCCGAAATGTAATTTCAAGTTCGGCTGCGCGATCCTGGGCCGTAACAGCGCGGCGGCGGTAGCAATGGCCATGAATGCAAACAGAAAACGGCCATGGCTGATTTGCAGCGGGTGCAAGGGCGGGCCAAGCGTATCGGTGCCCAAGGATTTTGCCATGACCATCGTCGCCGCAATAAACGCGGTGGCCGTCAGCATGAAGGCAATAGCAAGAGGCGGGTTGGCGGCACGCAGGGTCATGCCCCGCTCATTGAACCTGTTCGGTGAACCGCGCAAGACAGATCGTGATGCCGCAACAGGAAACGGCGGTTTTTGCGGCTTCCCTCGCAACGAAGACTACGTTATCAGGGCCACATGATGACCTGTGCAACATTCGAGACCCGACGCCGACGCTAACCTGCGCCGCCCTTTGCCACGTCCATCCTAAACCCCTAACATTATTGACAGCTCTCGCTTGGTCCTGCACCAATCGGGCTTACCTTTGAGGAAGATCGCCATGATCCCATCTATTCTGCCAACCTATTCACGCGCACCGCTGACTTTCGTTTCCGGCGAAGGCTCTTGGTTGACGGAAGCTGATGGACGACGCTTTCTCGATCTGGGCGCAGGGATTGCGGTGAATGCGCTGGGACATGCGAACCCTGCTCTGGTCGCAGCACTCACCGCGCAGGCGCAGGCGCTGTGGCATGTCTCGAACCTGTATAACATTCCCGCCCAGCAGCAGTTGGCCGATGCGCTGGTGGCGCAGACCTTTGCCGATACGGTGTTTTTCACCAACTCGGGCACCGAAGCCTGCGAGCTGGCCGTCAAAATGGCCCGCAAATACTGGTACGACAAAGGCCAGCCCGAGCGGACCGAGATCATCACCTTCACGGGGTCTTTCCATGGCCGCTCCAGTGCAGGCATTGCGGCGGCGGGATCCGAGAAGATGAC
>NZ_DASYOK010000309.1:0-2584 GCF_036007805.1 Yoonia sp. | reverse complement strand
ATCGAACTGAACCAAACCGCCCACATATCTCTTCAGATATATCAATTTCAAACAGCGTAGAGACAAAAACCACCAGATGCGCCCTAAAGTCCTTGGCGCGCCCAGCCTGCATTATCTCTGTTTTTTCTTCTCCGCCTCGTCACCCGTAAGCCCGTCTGGCGCCCCGCCGCCGCATCTCTGCGCCGCCGGTGAAGGGGGTTCTACGGTTACTCGCGCACACCCGCAACCCCTTTTTTCAAAAAAATGAAAAGATCTTTTTGGCCACCGGAAACGCCCCTAATCTGGGCGTTTTTCAGCGAAACTGCGCCTTTCTGCCCTCATTGCTTCTGTGTTGCGCGCAAGAATCAGGGCCCGCTTGCCCGGGATACTGGTTCACACCTGCGTAGGTGATGCATTTTTGATTCCCGACATGCCGTGCAAAGGCAGTTTCTTCCGGCACAGGCCCAAGATTTGGAGGAATCGGTAAAGCAGAGTTTTCAACGAAAGATGCAGAACCTTATCCACCGTCCTCGGACTTGCGTTCTTGATCGCCGGAAATCCCGTAGCGCCGCATCTTGTCGTTCAGGGTACGGCGCGGAATGCCCAGTGTTTCTGCTGCACGCAGTGTGTTTCCTGCATGGGCATCCAGCACCGCCGCGATCTCGCGGGCTTCGAACTCCGTGACACGATCAGCCAAAGTCATGGGGCCAGAGGTCGGGGTGCCTGTCCCTTCAACCTCATAAAGCCCCAGCGCAAAGGCTTCGGCGCTTGTTTTCAGTTCGCGTACATTCCCGCTCCAGGCCTGACGCTTGAGCTTTTGTGACAGCACCCAAGGGACCTCTGGGTCAGCCCGACCGTAACGCCGCGCGGCAAGCTGGGCATAATGTGCAAAGATCAACGGAATATCCTCGCCTGCCTCATGCAAGGTTGGCGTGGACAACTCTGCACCGGCCAGACGGAAAAAGAAATCGGGGCGGAATGTGTCCAGCAATCGCAGATTGGTCTTGGTCGTGGCGATGACCC
Source organism: Yoonia sp. (assembly GCF_036007805.1). Taxonomy (GTDB): domain Bacteria; phylum Pseudomonadota; class Alphaproteobacteria; order Rhodobacterales; family Rhodobacteraceae; genus Yoonia. Next base: position 1,582 of record NZ_DASYOK010000309.1, on the reverse strand, counting down.
TCACATCAAGGTGCCGCGCATCTGTCTCGCCCATCCTCTCAAAGCTGCGTTCCTGTAAAACGCGCAGCAGCTTGGCCTGAATGGCCATTGGCATTGTCTCGACCTCATCGAGCATCAGCGTGCCGCCATGGGCTGCTTCCAGTTTACCCGCCCGCCCTGCTCGATCATGTGCAAAGACACCTTCGCCATGCCCGAACAGGATTGTCTCGGCCATGGCTTCGGGCAGGACCGCACAGTTAAGTGCAACAAAGGGGCCGTCCGCACGGGCGCTGGCTGCATGGATCGCCCGCGCGGCGAGCTCTTTGCCCGTCCCTGTCTCGCCCATGATAACCACGTCGAAATCAACAGACGCCAGCGCGGCAATGCGCTTGCGAAATTCCCGCATGGCGCGTGATTGCCCCAGGATGCTGACATCGGCGCGTTCCGCCAGCACCGTTTGCAGCCGTGCTACCTCGCGGCGTGCCGATTGCGCCTCAAGGGTCCGGCGCATGACCGCAAGAAGATGGGCAGATTCGTAAGGTTTCTCCAGAAAATCCTCTGCGCCCGCACGCATCGCCTCGACCGCGTGACCGACATCGCCGTGACCTGTCAAAAGCACAACGGGCACGCCCTGCTCTTGTGCCCGCAATGCTTTGACAAAGGCGATCCCGTCCATGCCCGGCATCCGCAGGTCGCTGATCACAAGATCCGGTTGCGCGGCCATCGCCGCAAGCGCTGCGGTCGCAGAAGCGAACGCCTGCACCGCATAGCCAGAGGTTTCGACCAGATCAGCCAGTGCTGACAAATGGTCGGCATCGTCATCGACAATGAAGATCGTGGCACTCATGCCGCTTCGGCGCTTTTCTGGAGTGCCAAAGGCAAGGTCACACTCACCCGCGTGCCTTGGTCCTGATGCGAGCGGATGTCGAGCGCGCCGTTGAAGTCAGACAGGATCGCCTTGCAAATCGCCAAACCAAGCCCCAAGCCCGAGCCGGTCAGCTTTGTCGAAAAGAAGGGTTCTCCCACTTTGGACATATCCGCGTCGGCAATGCCTTTTCCGTTGTCCGCGACGCAGAGTTCGGCCTGACCGGCATTCACCGTCACCGTGACGGAAATATGCCCATCAGGCATGTCAGCCACCGCATCAAGCGCGTTCAGCAGGAGATTGGCGACGACCTGTTCGATCCGTATCGCGCCTGCCATGACCTCAACCCGGGTCTCGGGCCTTTGAAACACCGGCACAACACCAATCGCACGGGCGCGCGGCGCAACCAGATCAAGCGCCGAGGCAACCGGCGCACAAAGGTCGATCAGCATCAGTTGCGGCACCTCCTTGCGGGCAAAGCTCTTGAGGTGTTTTGTTGTGCGCTGCATCCGGCGGATCAGGTCATGGGCTTTGTCCAACCGCTTGGCCGTTGCTGTATCCTGCTGGTCGAGGCCAAGTTCGGCCGCCGACAGGGTAGCCTCCATGGCCGCGAGCGGCTGACTGATTTCATGGACGATCGCCGTAGACATCCGCCCGAGAGCGGCCATCTTTTCGGTATGCACCAGCGCTTCCTGCGTGGCACGCAGGTCAATCTCGGCCTGCACCCGCGCATCCACC
>NZ_DASYOK010000308.1:0-14451 GCF_036007805.1 Yoonia sp. | reverse complement strand
ATCGAACTGAACCAAACCGCCCACATATCTCTTCAGATATATCAATTTCAAACAGCGTAGAGACAAAAACCACCAGATGCGCCCTAAAGTCCTTGGCGCGCCCAGCCTGCATTATCTCTGTTTTTTCTTCTCCGCCTCGTCGCCCGTAAGCCCGTCTGGCGCCCCGCCGCCGCATCTCTGCGCCGCCGGTGAAGGGGGTTCTACGGTTACTCGCGCACACCCGCAACCCCTTTTTTCGAGAAAAGTGCATTTTTTATGACAACTCTGATTATACGTTTATTTTGAAAGACTTGTGGTATTTTAAATGCGCCAGTGCCCCCTGTCGTCGCAATTTTCTTAGGCGGAATAGAAACAGAACATACCAGATTTGGGGTTATCCACAGAGTCTCCTACTAAAGCCTTCAACATTCACGAAGACTCACGCACCAAAATCGCTCTGAATCGCTTCGATTCACACTTTGTTAAGCCTCTACGGGTGAAGCTCGGAGAGTGATTCATTCTGATTCACCTCCTCACCACACAAAGACCCGGCAGTTTTTGCTGCCGGGTCAGTGGTTGGTGCCGTATTTTCGGGTCATTTATCTCTAGGCCGGCTGTCTCTTGCGCTCAAAAGACACATACCGCTCCCCGACAAGAACCAGCACCACAATCAAATAGATCAGTGGCTCAATCTGGAAGCCCTTTGCCAACCAGAGATAATGCAGCGCACCCAGAACCGCGGCCGGATAGGTGAGCTTGTGTAGCTTGCGCCACGACGCGGCCCCCAATTTGCGCAGGGACAGGTTGTTTGATGTCATCGCCAGCGGAATCAACATCACGAATGACGCCATTCCGACGGTGACATAGGGGCGCTTCACGACTTCCTCCCAGACGCGGCCAAGGCTTTGCACATCAAGAACCGCGAAAACGAGGAAATGCGCCAGCACAAAGAAGAATGCACTGACACCGATCGCGCGCCGGAACTTGAGCAGGTTCAGACCAGTCCACTTGCGCAGCGGAGTGACGGTTAAGCCCGCCACCATCAGGATCAAGGCGATCTCACCGTATGCCCGTTCCAATACATTGATCGGTTCGACCAGATAGGGACCAAGCTGGTTGAGGGCGCGCCAGAACTCCCAGCAGGCGTAAAGCGCGCCGACGATATAAATTGTACCGGCGGGCAGCCGGCGCAAAACACCGTTGATGGGTTGCGCGACCGTCACTTTAGATATCCACGCTCAGATCCTGGCCTGCATAAAGCGGGGCGACTTCGGGATAGCCGTTGAACATCAGCGTGTCCTGACGTGTAGAAAAGAGACCGCCGCCGATACGCCGCTCGGTTGCCTGGCTCCAGCGTGGGTGATCCACATTGGGGTTCACATTACTATAGAACCCGTATTCCCGCGCGTTGGCCTTGTTCCAGCTGGTGGGGGGTTCACGGTCGGTTAGTGTGATACGCACAATGGATTTGATCGACTTGAAGCCGTACTTCCACGGCACGACCAAACGGATCGGCGCACCGGACTGGTTATAGAGCGGCTCATCATAGATCCCTGTCGCCATGATGGTCAGCGGGTGCATTGCCTCATCAAGGCGCAAGCCCTCGACATAAGGGAAATCCAGTACACGGCGCTGGACGCCGATCATGTTCTCTGGCTGCACAACCGTTTCAAAGGCGACATACCGTGCGCCGGACCGGACACCGACCTTATTGAGAATGTCAGCAAGCTCGATCCCGTTCCACGGAACCACCATCGACCACGCCTCGACACAACGGAAACGGTACAGGCGATCCTCAACCGATAGCCCCGCCAGCAGATCGTCCAGCGCATAGTCACCGGGGTTATCGACCATACCGTCCACTTTGATCGACCAGGGCGATGTCACCATCTTATGTGCGTTTTGGGCCGGATCATTCTTGCCGGTGCCGAATTCGTAGAAGTTGTTGTAGCTTGTGATCTCTTCGAGCGTATTGGGCTCCAGATCGCCCTGTGCCGCGGCGCGGCCCGCAAGGCCAATCGCACCAAGGCCGATCGTCCCCGCCAGAATCTGGCGCCGGTTCAGATAAGCCGACTTTGGTGTGACGTCAGCCTTGGTCAAAGTATTGGTCCAGCGATATGCCATCTTGGATCTCCGTTCTTTTCAGTTCCCGACACTATATAAGGGATAACATTTGAAAAATGTTTCACGTTGCCGCCAGAACACTGAAATGTTCCAAAAACGGGCAGGATCAATCACAAAGTTTCACGCACCTGTGACTGGAAACAGCAAATCGTCGCGGCTTAGGTCAACGCCGATTTTCGTCAAGCGGCGTTGGCAAAATTCCCCCATGATCCAAGGCGATCCGCCTTCGTAAAAAGAGCAATGCCACCGACAAGGCATGCTTTCAAACTAGGAGAATACAAATGCTACGCAGAACCTTTATCGCACTGACAACGACAGCTGCTTTGACTTCGACATCCGCCTTCGCAGCAGGCCACTCAAAAGACATCGTGGACACAGCGATTGATGCAGGCAGCTTTACAACTCTGGTTGCCGCTGTTGAAGCGGCCGGTCTGGTTGAGACACTGAAAGGCGAAGGTCCGTTCACAGTCTTCGCGCCCACAGACGACGCCTTTGCAGCACTGCCCGAAGGTACAGTTGAAGGCCTGCTTGCCGATCCAGAAGCACTGGCCGCGATCCTGACTTACCACGTTGTCCCAGGCAAAGTGATGTCCACAGACCTGAGCAACAACATGATGGCAACAACCGTAAACGGTGCTGACGTCACAATCATGACTGAAGGTGGCGTGACTGTTGACGGCGCAAACGTTGTCACAGCGGATATCGAAACATCAAACGGCGTGATCCACGTGATCGACGCGGTTATCCTGCCGTCCATGTAAACGATTGACCACAGCGTCAAACCAAAGCCCCGGCACATCGCCGGGGCTTTTTTGTTAGCGCGCGACGTAACGGTCGCGCCGGTGATTGATTGCAATGATCAGGTTCAGCACAACAGCGCCCACGAGCGAATAAAACACCAGCAACGGGTCAAAGAGAAAGAACGCCAGCCCGAAGATAATGGCGTCAAAGATGAGCTGCACATATCCGGCGCGAAATCCTGTCGTATCCTGGATCAGCAGCGCAACCACGCCCAATCCACCCAGCGATCCGTTATGCCGGAAGAGCACCAGAAGGGCGACCCCAAGCAAAGCACCAAATGTCAGCGCACCCAACAGCGGGTCAATATACGAAAATACCATGCCAAGCGGGATGATCTCGCTCAGGACTGACAAAAGCGTCACCGAGATCAGCGACTTGATGGTGAAAGTAGCGCCCAGACGTTTCCACGCCAGCACATAGAATGGCAGGTTCACCGCAAAGAAGACCGCACCGAATGAATACCCGCTGAGGTAAGAAATAATCACTGCAATCCCGGCTGTCTGTCCGGTAATCAGCCCAACCGTGGTCAAAATGTTCAAACCAATCGCGGCAAGAAAGATGCCAAGCGACATGCCTTGGACGTCATCAAGAAGCGAATGTGTGGATTCTAGCGAATTTGTTGTCATGACACCCTTATAGGGCAGCTTTGCTGACCCACAAGTCGCCTATTGTCTATTGGCCCACGACGAAAAAAGGGGCGCCGCGAGGCGCCCCGATCAATTGCTTAATGCACGACTGCATCACCCGGCCGTGGCCGGTTGGTTCCCGCCACGCGGTCACCCACCAAAAGCCCGTCAACACCGGCGCTGATGTTGATCGTATCACCGTCCATGACGTCGCCGGCCAGAATCATCTCGGCCAGTTGATCCTGCAAGGCACGCTGGATGACCCTTTTCAGGGGACGCGCACCGAACACCGGATCATAGCCTTCTTCTGCCAGCCACTTGAGTGCGGCATCATCCAGATCAAGGTGGATGTTGCGCCCTGCCAGCCGCCGTTCGAGCAACCCAAGCTGGATTGTCACGATACCTGCCATGTCACTGCGCGCCAGACGGTCAAAGATGACAATCTCGTCCAGGCGGTTCAGGAATTCGGGGCGGAAGTGCCCGCGCACCGCATCCATTACATCGCGCTTGGCATCGCTGGCATCAGCACCATCGGGCAATTGGCTCAGCGCCTGCGCCCCAAGGTTGGAGGTCAGGATGATCAGCGTTTGCTTGAAGTCCACGGTACGGCCCTGACCATCGGTCAGCACACCATCATCCAGAACCTGCAACAGCACGTTGAACACGTCAGGGTGCGCCTTTTCGACCTCGTCGAACAGGACCACCTGATATGGGCGGCGGCGGACAGCCTCGGTCAGCACACCACCCTCGTCATAACCGACATAGCCCGGAGGCGCGCCGATCAGACGTGACACGGCGTGTTTCTCCATGAACTCGGACATATCAATCCGCACCATGGCGCTGTCATCGTCAAAGAGGTACTCGGCCACAGCCTTGGTCAGCTCGGTTTTACCAACACCGGTTGGCCCGAGGAACAGGAACGACCCAAGCGGTCGGTTCTCGTCATTCAGACCGGCACGGGCACGACGCACGGCATTGGCAACCGAGCGCACGGCGGTCTTCTGACCGATGACCCGCCGGCCCAGCTCTTCTTCCATGCGCAAGAGCTTGTCGCGTTCGCCTTCCAGCATCTTGGACGTGGGAATACCTGTCCAGCGCTCGACGACTTCCGCGATCTGCTCGGGGCGCACCGCCTCTTCAACCATCAGGTCATCACCTGACTCAACTTCCGCCACAAGACGCTCCAGCTCCGGGATCACACCGTAAGACAACTCACCCGCACGGGCGAGATTGCCTTCGCGTTTGGCGATGTCCAGCTCGGCACGCGCACGGTCCAGTTTTTCCTTCACGCCGCGCTGGTTTTCCAGCTTGTCGCGCTCAGCCTGCCATTTCGCAGTCATTTCTGATCCACGGTCCTGCAGGTCAGCCAGTTCCTTTTGCAGCTTTTCCAGCCGATCCTTGGAGGCTTTGTCGTCCTCTTTCTTCAACGCCTCGGACTCGATCTGCAATTGCAGGATCTGACGGTCCAGCGCATCCAGTTCCTCTGGCTTGCTGTCCACTTCCATCCGCAGACGGCTTGCGGCCTCATCCATCAGGTCGATGGCTTTGTCCGGCAGAAAGCGGTCCGTGATATAGCGGTGCGATAGCGTTGCCGCAGCGACAAGGGCGCTGTCGGAAATACGCACACCGTGGTGCAGCTCGTACTTTTCCTTGATACCGCGCAAGATGCTGACGGTATCCGACACAGTCGGTTCTTCCACCATCAAGGGTTGGAAACGCCGCGCCAGTGCTGCATCCTTTTCCACATATTTGCGGTATTCGTTCAGCGTCGTGGCACCCACGCAGTGCAGTTCGCCCCGCGCCAAGGCCGGTTTGATCAGGTTGGCCGCATCCATTGAACCCTCGGACGCCCCGGCCCCGACAAGCGTGTGCATTTCGTCGATGAACAGGATGATTTCACCAGCCGCAGCTTCGATCTCTTTCAGAACCGCCTTCAGGCGTTCCTCAAACTCACCACGATACTTTGCACCTGCAATCAGCGCGCCCATATCCAGCGCCATTAGACGTTTGTTGCGCAGGCTTTCAGGCACGTCACCGCTGATGATCCGCAGGGCAAGCCCCTCGGCGATGGCGGTCTTACCAACACCGGGTTCACCGATCAGCACAGGGTTGTTCTTGGTGCGGCGTGACAACACCTGCATCGCGCGGCGAATTTCTTCGTCACGGCCGATGATCGGGTCGATCTTGCCTTGCTCTGCGGCCTCGGTCAGGTCGCGGGCATATTTCTTGAGCGCATCAAAGCTGTCTTCGGCATTCGCGCTATCGGCGGTCCGGCCTTTGCGGATATCGTTGATCGCCGCATTCAGTTTAATGGCGGACACGCCACCGGCATCCAAAGCGTCTTTGGCTTTGGATTTCACAACGGCAAGCGCCGTCAGCAGGCGTTCGACCGGCACAAAGCTGTCGCCCGCCTTCTTGGCAAGCTTTTCAGCCTCGTCCACGACTTTGGCGGTCGTGTTGTCCAGATAAACCTGGCCCGTATCGCCGGACACTTTCGGGATTTTGGCAAGGGCTGCCTCAACCGCGCCGACAACAGAGGGCGCATCGCCGCCTGCATGCGAAATCAGGTTGGTGGCCAACCCTTCTTCATCATCAAGCAAAGCTTTGAGCAGGTGCTCGGGGGCGAGTTTCTGGTGGTCCTCGCGCATAGCGATCGTCTGGGCGGCCTGAATAAAGCCGCGCGACCGCTCAGTGAACTTTTCTAAGTTCATGGGTCTCTCCTTTGTAAAGCGCCCGGGTTTATGGATGCCCGGCTTGGCGGCACATCCCTTATTGGGCCTCTGCCTGTAGATGGGCATCAGAAGGTTCGCTCGCAAGGTTGTGAACAGTATTTTTGACAACGGGGAGATCGCGACAATTATTCCCCGCGCTTTCGATCCCCAACTTGCGCAAACTTGATTTGCAGGGAGGGACTTGTGCAATTACACAACGAGCTTTCTGCAAACCCCCACCTTGGTCGTCGTCGGTGATGACGGCCAAGGGCAATGGCGCAGCCACGGGAGAGGCTGCGCCATTGCATTTGCACCGCCTGCCCGCAATCGCTAGACCCGTGGCAAATCAGCCAAGGAGTTTGCACATGTCCGATGACCGTTTGATCGTAGCAATGGACGTGCCAAACGTCCTTGAAGGGCTGGAACTGGCCAACACGCTGGGCGAAAGCGTGAATTTCTACAAAATCGGGCTTGGGATGCTCACAGGGGGCGGATTGGCGCTCGCCAATGAGCTCAAGCAGGAACATGGCAAACGCATTTTCCTTGATATGAAATTCTTTGACATCGGCGCGACAGTCGAGGCTGCGGTGCGCGGTGTGGCCCAATTCGATCTGGATTTCCTGACCGTGCACGGTGACCCCCATGTCGTGCGTGCAGCGCGTGAAGGGGCTGGCGGGTCCAACATGAAGATTTTGGCCGTAACCATTCTGACGTCACTCGACCGCGCCGATCTGGATGCATCCTGTATCAAGGCAGGCGATGTGGCCGATCTCGTGCAGGAACGCGCGGGCATCGCGCTCTCGAACGGGGCGGACGGGGTGATTGCCTCGCCACAAGAGGCCGCATTGATCCGCGCCCTGCCCGAAGCCGAAGGCAAACTGATCGTCACCCCCGGTGTGCGGCCCGCAGGTGCAGCACTAGGGGATCAAAAACGGGTCATGACACCAGCGCAGGCCATCGCAAACGGCGCGGACCATGTGGTTGTGGGCCGCCCGATCTGGCAGGCCGCGAACCCAAAGGCCGCAGCACAAAGCATTCTGGCGGAACTGGCATCACCGCAAGCAAAAACCCCCAACCACTAGGGCCGGGGGTTTCTTAGTCTCAAGCTCTGGAAGGACCGATCAATCGTTGACGTCGGTTTCCCAGATTTTGACCTGTCCGGTTTTCAGCGCGAAATATTTACGCATCACCAGATAGGAAATCAGCGACAGGACCGAAAAGATCACCAGCGTGAGCGCAAAACCTGACGCCGAAATCCCGAACAGGATCAGAAGCCCCATCATGGCCGCGCCAATCGCAAACCCCAGGAAAATATAGCCTGGGATCAACACTTCGAGTGTTGCGAGGATCAAAGCCCCCGACATCCACACCCACCATTCTGTCCAAAGCGGCATTATCCACGTCCTTTCAGCATCTGAAATGCATTGGCAAAGGCATCAAGCGCATTAGCAGGCAGGATAACAGTCTGGTTTCCGGTGCCATCACCCAGCTTTTGCAAGGCTTCAACCTGCTTGAGGGCAACCTGATACTGCGCCGCCTCCAAACCATTTTCCGCAATCGCCACGGCAACAACCTGCGTCGCATAGGCTTCGGCATCAGCCAGAATACGGCGCGCCTTGGCTTCCTGCTCTGCGGCATAGAGCTCTGCATCCGATTGCAGCTCGACCGCACGCTTTTTACCCTCGGCCTCGGTCACCTGCGCACGCCGCGCGCGCTCGGCGTTCAGCTGTTGCAGCATCGCTTCACGGGTTGCCTGATCCAGATTTACGTCGAGAATCTCGGCACGGGTCACTTCAATGCCCCAGTCGTCAACCTGCTGGGCCACTTGGGTGCGCACAGCCTCAATCAGGTTCGAGCGGTTCGACTGCACCTGATCCAATTCCATACGGCCAATTTCCGACCGGACGATACCAGCAACAGTGGTCGAGATTGCACCATCAACATCACGGATCCGGTAGACGGTCTTTTCAGGCTCGATGATGCGGTAAAATACCGATGTTTCGACCTGCACCAGCACGTTGTCAGATGTGATCGCATCCTGATTCATCGAGGGCAACTGGCGCTCAAGGATGGATACCTTGTGACGAACCCGGTCCAGAAACGGGACAATGAAGTTAATCCCGGGGCCAAGCACCGAGCGCAAACGCCCCAGCCGCTCGACCACGAATTTCTCTGACTGCGGCACGATGCGGACACCGGCCGTGATACAGACAACGATGAACACTGCCAGCAGCAGCCAAAGCACATTCTGGCCCAGAAACTCGGAAAACAGATTTTCAATAGGCATATATCTATCCCACATAATGATGTGGGATAGATAAGTAGCTGTTATGCTGATTTCAATGTATGCTGTTGCATACTGTACGATTTAGGTGCGAAAACACGCGACTGTACCGCAGTTGCAACGAGATCAGCCGTTGCCGCCGAGAGAGTCCAGCCAAGGTGCCCGTGCCCGGTATTATAGAAAACACGCGGATGATGCCCAGCGCCGACGCGCGGCATCATATTGGGCATCATTGGTCGCAATCCGGCCCAAGGTACCACATTTTCCGTGCTGACATCGGGGAAATGCGTCTCACACCACTGCACCAGCGGTTTCACACGATCCGCACGGATATCGCGGTTCTCGCCGTTGAATTCTGCGGTCCCCGCAATGCGGAACCGGTCATGGCCCAGACGCGAGGTGACGATCTTGGCCTTGTCATCCAGCAGTGAAACCGTCGGTGCCGCCGCCTGCGATTGCGCATCCGGCAGGTTGACGGTGATGGAATAGCCTTTCACCGGATACACATTCACGCGGTCGCCCAGTTTCTTTGCAAAACCGCGTGACGCGACACCGGCAGACACGACCACCGCATCAAAACGCTGCTCGGTCCGTGCCCGCACCGTCACGCCATCTGCATCCGCTGCAACATCGTCGACCGCATGGCCCATTTCAAACTGCACACCCTGCTGGCGCAGCCACGCTGCCAGACCGACGGTGAATTTGTGGATATCGCCGGTGCTGTCGCTCTCGGTCCAGAACCCGCCCAGAATATCGCCGCGCAACGTAGGCTCTGTGGCAAGCGTCTCCTCGGCGCTCAACTCGCGCCGCGCCAATCCGCCCTGGGCCAAAAGCGCGGTTACTTTGCGCGCATGGGCAAAATCTTTCTCGGTTTTGTAGAAATGCAAAATCCCTGCCGGCGTGAAATCAAAATCAATCCCGGCATGATCAGCCATTTCCGCCAGACCTGCACGCGCGGTCACAGCCATCCGCGCGGTTGCGACGGTGTTCGCTTTATAGTGTGGAATATTGGCCAGAAACGCCGCCATCCAGCTGATCTTGTGCCAACTGGGGCTGGGGTTGACCGACAAAGGCGCGTCCTGCTGCAGCATCCATTTGATACCCTTCAGAACCGTGGACCATTGGTTCCAGACTTCCGCATTCGACGCGCTGAGCTGCCCGCCATTGGCAAAGCTGGTTTCCATCGCCGCATAGCGCTGGCGATCATAGACGGTCACGTCATAACCGCGTGTGTGAAGTGAATAAGCAGTGGTGACGCCGGTAATTCCGGCGCCCAATACAGCAACTTTAGGCATGGTAAACTCCCTACCATCTGCCCCCGCCGTCTGCTGTACCTGAGAGATTCGCCCAATCGGGCTTGCTCCTTCGGCGGACCATTCAAGGCCTCTCTTCGGCGTGTTGCACCCCAACCGGTCCTTTTGCCTGAGAGTGACCGGGGCGGTTGCTCCTTCGGCGCCAGACCAAACCGGACTCTCCCGGTTGGTGTGTTTCCTATTGGAAACTCATAGACAGATCGGCGCGCAACGCAATGAGAAATTTCAGCCCGGAATGCCGTCCGTCGCACCGTGGCATTTTCGCGACGCAACGCCACCAGCAGCACCCTCGCGCCATCATGCGGGCCGTTGTGTCCAAATCCTGCGCCTTCTACACTGCCGTCATGCCAGCACTTTGTCGCGACTGCCTGACCACATTCGACAATGAGTCCCGTTGTCCGCAATGCCGCAGCCCAAGGGTCACGCGGCACCCGGAACTGTTTGACCTGACCATCGCGCATATGGATTGCGACGCGTTCTATGCATCGGTCGAAAAGCGCGACAATCCCGCACTGGCAGACAAACCCGTGATCATCGGCGGCGGGCGGCGCGGGGTGGTGTCAACCGCCTGCTATGTCGCGCGGATCAAAGGCGTGAAATCCGCGATGCCGATGTTTCAGGCGCTGAAGCTTTGCCCCGAAGCTGTTGTCGTGCGCCCCAACTTTCCTGCCTATACCGAGGCCTCGCGCGCCATCCGCGCGATGATGGATGAACTGACTCCGGTGGTTGAGCCACTGTCACTGGATGAAGCGTTCATGGATCTCACAGGCACAGAACGCCTGCACCATGCGCCCCCTGCAGTCATGCTGGCGCGTCTGGTCAAACGGATGAAAGATGAATTGGGGTTGACCGGATCAATCGGACTGTCACACAATAAATTCCTCGCCAAAGTGGCCTCGGACCTCGACAAACCACGCGGCTTTTCGATCATCGGCAAGGCAGAAACCACCGCATTCCTGCGCCCCAAATCCGTGCGTCTGATCTGGGGCATCGGGCCGGCCGCACAGGCCAGCCTAGAGGGTGCGGGGATTCGCACCTTTGACGACCTTCTGCGCTGGGACAGGCGGGATCTGCATGACCGGTTCGGCGGCATGGGTGAGCGGCTTTACAGTCTTGCCCGCGGCGAGGACGGGCGGCGGATTTCATCCCATAGCCATGTAAAAACGCTGTCGAACGAGACGACGTTCAACGACGACACCGGCGACGTTGATATTCTGGATGGTCATCTGTGGCGGATGGCCGAAAAGGTCAGCGCGCGCGCCAAGGCGCAGGATAAAGCGGGGCGTGTGGTGACACTGAAACTGAAAACCTCGGATTTCAAACTGATCTCGAAACGGCAAAGCCTGCGCCACCCGACCCAGATTGCCGATACCATCTATCGCACGGCGCGCGGCTTGTTCGATCAGGTCAGCGCGCGCGGGCCGTTTCGCTTGCTGGGGGTGGGACTGTCCGAGATCACCCCCGCTGCCGACGCCGACCGCGAAGGTGATTTGCTCGACCCCGGCGCACAAAAACGGGCCGATGCCGAAAAGGCAGCTGACAGAATCCGTGAGAAGTTTGGCAAAGATGCCATCATCAAGGGGCGCGCATTGCGCTAGGGTGTAAGGTGGGTCTTGAGCCACCCACCGCCGTCTGAATTTGTCTTTTTACAGAAACGAATGTCCGCTACGCTCAACCTGCGCAGACACCGGGAGGGCACGACTTGAACCACATCTTTGATACCACCGCCGCCTATTACGAAGCGGAGACCTGTGATATCGCGGACTTCAACGCGTTGATCGACCAGACAACGCACGGCGCGGATGTGCCCTTTGCTGCGGCCATAGAAAAGAACATCCCCGTTTATGACATGGCAGCACTCCGCCCGGCCCTTGAAGATCAGGGAACCCGCAAGGAAATCCTGGGCGAATGGGCACGCGTTCTGCGCAAAGGTGCAGGTGTCATCGCCCTTAAGAAGACCTACGCAGACACCACTGTTCTGGATCAGGCGACCCGCATTTACGAACAGATCATCGCAGATGAAAAGGCGGGCGCGCATGGCGCTGGCGATCATTTCGCAGCAGCAGGTGCGAATGACCGGGTCTGGAATTCGCTGCAAAAGCTTTGCGAAGCTGCCCCTGATGTCTTCCTGAAGTATTTCGCGAATACCGCGATTGATGCGGCTTGTGAGGCATGGCTTGGCCCCAACTACCAGATGACCGCGCAAGTCAACCTCGTCCATCCCGGCGGCGCCGCGCAGCAAGCGCATCGCGATTATCATCTGGGCTTTCAAACCGCCGCGATCTGCGCGTCCTATCCCGCCCATGTGCATGATATTTCCCCAGTTCTCACGCTTCAGGGGGCGGTTGCGCATTGCGACATGCCGCTAGAAAGTGGGCCGACGAAACTACTGCCTTTCTCGCAGGCCTATCGCGCAGGGTATGCCGCATGGCGCAGGCCCGATTTCAGGGCCTTGTTTGAAGAACGCTATGTCCAACTGCCGCTCGCAAAAGGCGACACCTTGTTTTTCAACCCTGCCCTCTTCCACGCAGCAGGCGCGAACACCAGCAAGGATATCCACCGGTTTGCAAATCTCTTGCAGGTCTCCTCGGCCTTCGGGCGGGCGATGGAAACGATTGACCGTGACAAAATGTGCAGGCTGGTCTTCCCTTACGCTTTACAAGCAAAGGCCGACTGCAGCTTGAGCCCCTCGGAACTCAGAGCAGCGATATCCGCCACTGCGGAAGGCTATTCTTTCCCGACCAACCTTGACCGCGATCCACCCGCAAACGGAATTGCGCCAGAAACACAGGCCGCCTTTATGGCGCGCGCCTTGTCGACAGGCATCAGCCAAGAGGATTTCAGCAAACGTTTGGACGACATGCAACAGGCGCGGCTGTCTTAACCTTGGCTATTCCGCCGCCACCTTATGATCCGCGATACGTCCGATCTCCGCGATCTCGGCAACGACGCCAGACAAGAGCGCCTGAAAGGCCGTGAAGTCCGCGTTCAGTTCTAATGTGCGCTCATTCATGTAGAGAGCACGGTCAACTTCGACCTGAATGGCATGTTGCTGTCGTGACGGGCGGCCATAGTGTTGTGTAATAAAGGCCCCGGCAAAGGGCATGTTGCGTGCGACGCGCAGACCCGCACTTGTGAAAGCGGCCTCGATCTGCTCCACAACAGATGCCGCGGCGGTAGAGCCAAACCGGTCACCCAGCACCACATCAGGACGCGCACTGCCCGGTGGGCCTACGTTTTCCAGCGCCTCATGGGGCATGGAATGGCAATCAATCAAAATCGCCTCGCCATAGGCATTATTGCTTTCATCCAGCAGGGTCTGCAGCTGGTCATGGTAGGGACGCCAGTATTGCGCAATGCGCAGATGCGCCTCAGCCAGCGTAAGCTTGCCGCGATAGATCTGGCGGCCATTGGCCACAACACGCGGGATCACCCCAAGGCCGCTGGCGATGCGCGGATTATGCGCGTTGCGGCGCACCCCTTCGATCAGGGCCTGATCCAGTTCATCCACGCCACGGTTCAGATCAAGAAAGGCGCGCGGCGCCGTTGCCGTCAATAACGGTGCGCCATGGTCAGGCACGGCTGCAAAAAGCTGATCGACAAAGGCGTCCTCGGACGACCGGATCTCGCTTGCATTCAGAACCGACCGGCGCAAGAACGCGTCAGGATAGTCGCGCCCGCTATGGGGCGACGCAAAGACAACGCTTGTGGTGCGCACCTGTGGTCGGGTCAGAGTGTAGGCCGTTTTGAGCAATATTTTTGTCCCTTCGACGCAACAGATAGCGCATTTCGGGAAAATACCAAAAGCCCTTGATCCCTCTGTCGACTCCTTTTATAGACCGCACGACTGACGCGGATTGCCCGCGTCCTATTTCGTTATGGGACGTGTGGTAAAACGCAGAAGACATGGATGATTAGCTCAGCGGTAGAGCACTTCGTTGACATCGAAGGGGTCACTGGTTCGATCCCAGTATCGTCCACCATGAATTCATCGGGCTTACGGCCCGTTAATGTAACCCAAGGCGCAGTCCGCGCGCCGCGACAGATAGGAAACGACCCCATGAAGGTACGTAACTCCCTCCGCTCGCTCAAGCAGCGCCACCGCGATTGCCGCGTCGTGCGCCGTAAGGGCCGCGTCTATGTTATCAACAAGACGCAACGCCGGTTCAAAGCCCGTCAGGGCTGAACCTGCGATAGCATTATTTTGGAAAAGGGTCGTGCCGCTGGCGCGGCCCTTTTTCTTTTCCAACAGGCCGATTTCATCAGAATATCTGCAAAAAACCCGACAAAAAGTCACAATCGTGCCTTGGTAAACCTGTAATATTCGCTAGGCATACTGCGTTTCATCACGCTACTTTGTGGCACGCCAATTTTCTTGAAGACAAAGGATTTTATTCCATGACCCGCCCCACACTTAGAATATCTGCCATTGCTGCCCTCATGCTGGGCACCGCAACACCGGCATTGGCCCAGGACATCTGCGGCGGCTTTGGCAACAACGGTCAGTGGATCGGCGGCGATGAAGCCAACTCGGACATTAGCACATCCGCAACCTACGGCGAACAAATGGCGCTGGTTCTGGGCGGCAATGAATATGTGTCCCTTTTCACCCT
>NZ_DASYOK010000307.1:0-29527 GCF_036007805.1 Yoonia sp. | reverse complement strand
TCGACACATATTAGGATATGGTCTTCCGCTGTAATTAAGGCGCAAAAGTCGGGATCCTAATCAAAAGTGACCACCGGATCTAGTTGAACTGCAGTGCCCCGAATGCATTCAGCTATGAAACAACAAACTTTGCTTTGGAAGTGAACCACACCGTTTTTTTCGAAGGCTAAATCCCCCTACATAGTCGATGTTGAACAACGAATTTTAGGCAGCAATTGCCGTGTAGTTCGCTTTGTTTCCGGCAGCTTTGGCTCTGGTCGTTTGTGTTACGGTAATGAATGCGGCGAGCCGATTCGTGCATTAAGATCTGCGAGCAACTCGGCAATGGCCACGTTCAGCGCCGCGATTGAAAAGAACGCCTATTTTAAATTGCTAGGAAAGCGTTCCTCAATACACTCAATTCTGATGCCGCCATTGGCCAAAGCCTGATAGATTGCGGCCATACAATCGTCAGCGTTAACGGCTCGCTCACAAGCCTCTTGCAACCCTACCAATCCGACACTTCCCGAAGTCACCTTCCAAACGCATCTACGTACATTGATCTTATCATAAACGATTTCCAATGATCCGTTGCGTCCTATTCGCGCCCCAAGAAAACACTTTCCATCGGAAGTGTGAACTCCAACAGACTCCAGCGGCCCACTTTGGACAACGGATCCTATACCTTCTTCAAGTCCTTTCAAGTCAATCCCGCAATGCTAGTTCTTGCACCTTGGACATTGGCTGCCAGATATATTCCAACACTGTGCGTTTGCCCGAAAGCACATCGACTGTAGCGGTCATGCCTGGAATAAACGTTACGGCTTCGCCAGTTTCCTCGAGTAGAAGTTCGCCTTCAATTGCCACATCTACCAGGTAATGACTTGCGCTTTGATTTTGTTCATCGACAACAGCGTCTGCGCTGATACGGATCACGCGACCATCGACTGAACCGTATTTGGCTGAATCATAAGCCGATAGTCTGATACGGACATCGTCTTCCACGCGGATGCGGGAAATATCCTGTGGCATGACTTTCGCCTCGACAATCAACGCCTCGCCAGTTGGCACCAACTCCAACATAACATCGCCCGTATTTACAAAGCCACCCGGTGTCCGGAAGTTCAGCCGGCTCACGATCCCTTCCATAGGAGCGCGAATCACTGTTCGGCTGACTCGCTCTTCTAAGCGCGGCACGGATTCCGCTAGTTCACTTTGTTCCGCGACGACTGAATTGAGTTCATCCATAGCGCGAAGACTGTAGTTCGCCCGTGCATTGTCAATTTCAGTTTCAAGCTCCACCATGCTCGAGCGGGCCTGTTCAATTCCAACATTAGCACGATCTCGCTCACCGCGTGTTTGCTCCAATTGACGCAGCAATTCCAAAAGACGCGTAGCTGGTGCAATATTATCGCGTACCAAAGGCCTCATGACAGCAATTTCTTCTTCTAAAAATTCAGCCGTACGTTCAGCAGTTCCGACACTGTTTTCAGCTGCACGTAAATCTTGCTGACGTTGATGAAGACGTTGCTCTAGTACCGCAAGCTGTCCAGCCAGTTCAGCGCGACGCGCAGCAAACAAGCTTTGCTCAGTTAATGTAACCATGGGGGACCTTGCATTAAGGTCTGGTGGCACCGAGAATTCAGAGTCGTTAATTTCTGCGCGCAGGCGGAGTTCTTTGATATCCAGACCCGCCAAGCGTTGTGCAAGACGGTTAAACTCGCTGCTTGCATCCACTGGATCAATTTCGAACAGCACCTCACCTTCAACAACGGTTGTGTTTTCAGACACATAACGGCGCAGTATCACACCGCCCTCAGAAGCTTGCACCATCTGGTTTTGCACTGAGGACACAATGCGGCCTTCGCCGCGTGTAACACTATCCAATTGGGCCCAGTTGGCCCAAACGAGAACGAGTCCAACAAGCGCAATTATGGTGAACATAATTGTTGAGCCACCAAGACCTTCACGGCCTGCCATCTCGCGCGACATAGTCTTAAAATCGATATCTGACATAATGTCGTCCTATCTTGCTTGCGCTTTGAGTGTCTCAGGCGTTGTGTCTGTAACAATCGCTCCCTGATCCATTACAAGAACCCGATCTGCGAGCTCCAGTAGCGTATTACGATGGGTAACCATCACCAGCGTTCGCCCATCTACCCACACTTTCAAACGTCCAATCACCGATTTTTCGGTAGCCGTGTCCATCGAACTGGTTGGCTCGTCTAAAACGAGTAGATTAGGATCATGTAGTAGCGCTCGCGCAAGGTTGATGGACTGACGCTGGCCACCCGACAGTCCCTCACCGCGTTCTCGCAATTCCATGTCATAGCCCTGCGGGTGGCTCGCGACAAAAGTATCAACGCCTGAAATCTTCGCGATGTTCAAAACATGTGCATCATCGTATTCATAAAATCCCATCTGCAGATTTTCCTTCACCGTTCCTGAGAAAAGCCAAGTATCTTGCAGCATCACACCGACATTACGACGTAAGTCTGATTTATCTATTTGGCGCATATCGACACCATCCATTAGAACGGCCCCTTCACTTGGTTCTATTAGTCCCGAAATCAGACGTGACATGGTTGACTTTCCAGATCCCATGCGACCCACGATCGCAACTTTCTGACCTGCAGGAATCTTGAGCGACAGGTCGCGAATAATTGCACTGCTGGCGCCGGGAAAAGTATAGCTCACATTTTTGAATTCGATAGTACCGGCCAGATGCGGACGGCTTAGCCGAGACCGTGTTCTATCCTGTTGCGCGGCATCATCATTCATTACTGCCGAGAGCGAACGATAGGCCTGCCGTGCTCCATTTGCACGCGACATAGCCGACGCCAATTGAGAAAGCGGAGCTAGCGTTCGACCGCCTAAAATGACAGCAGCAATCATTGCACCCATGGTAATCATGCCATCCTGAATCAGGAACACACCATAAAAAATTGTTGCAATTTGCGCCAATTGCTGCACGGACGCAGCAGAGTTGATAGCAAAGTTCGACAACATCCTGTTCTTCAACCCGAGATCAGATTGCGCATCAGAGGCTTCCTCGAACCGCCGCCTCATCAATCGTCCAGAGCCGGTGGCTTGTACCGTCTCCAACCCGTTGAGCGTTTCTACCAATATGCTTTGCTTCGACATATTGGTCTCCATCGAGCTCTCAGCAATCCGCGCCAAAAACGGCTGGATGACAAGGCCAGATAGAATGACCAACGGCACTGCGATCAGTGGCACGAGCGCCAGCGGCCCCGAAATCAGCGAGATAACCCAAATGAAGAGAAAAATGAAAGGCAGGTCAACAACAGCGACAAGCGTTGCTGAGGTGAAGAACTCGCGCAGTGTGTCAAACTCACGAACGATACTGGCCATCGCGCCAGACTTTTGACGCCTGTTGTCAAGTTTGATATTTAATATCTTGTCGAAGATCAGCCGAGACATACGCGCATCGGCCCGCTTGCCCGCCTTATCCACGAACTGAGCACGCAGGGTCTTGATTGTAAAATCAAACCCCAGTGCGATTAGCACACCAATCGTCAGGGCGATTAAGGACTCAATCGCCTCATTGGGTACCACGCGGTCATAGACCACCATAATAAAAAGCGATGTTGAAAGCCCCAGAAAGTTCGTGATAGCCGCAGCAATAAGCACTTGCCCATAAAGCCACTTACCTTCAAGCAAAGAGCCCCAAAACCAATCGTTCTTACGCTTGGCCTTCGCGGCGGCATGTACACGTCGCGCAAGGATGATATATGGCTCTAAATGAACGCCCAACACACTTAGTGAAAGTTGCTCTTCAACAAATGACGCTTCCCCGTCAAAGCGTTGCAAATGAACAATATTGTCCTCTGTAATCGCGTTGATCACAACCGCCTCACCACCTTTGAGAAAGCCGATGGTAGGACAATGTGACGCGCGTAGCTTTTTGAGTTTCAGTTCGCCATATGTGGCCTCAAAACCAACATGACGTAATGCAGACACGGCAGCCTTTGGATCAAAAACTTTGCTTGTAAGTTCTGGTAGGTCACGCACCGCACCGGGGGAAAACGCCATTCCTGACAATGACAGAATGTGTTGAACAGCTAAGATCAGTGGCATCTCAACATCAACCGCATGATCGACTTCACCTTTCCCATCCTTTTGAGGGCGAGGGTCATTTTGCAAACCAAGATCAACGATTTTCCCTGATGCATAAGCATCAGTAGAATCTTGAAACACTGGCCCCGGCGCCTCAGCATCACGGGTAATCTTGTGTTTATCGTCGTCGATTACCTTCGATAGGCCAACCCCTTGTTCTCTTTCTTTTTCTTCCATGCTGGAAGGTCCCTTTTATTAGTATTCTTGATGACAATCAGTCGCCTAAATTGTGTGTTAATCCAATCAACTGCCCAAGTGCACCAGTCTGAGAGGATATTGCAAACTGCAGTGCAAGCTGTTCAGCATGCATACTGATTTGACGGTCTTCAGCCCGATAGTTTTCAATTTTCGTTCCAATGAGTTGGCGCAGGTCTGACTGACCTGTAGCAAGCTGAGACTGCAAGGTAGTCGCTTCAGCATTACTGAGATCGATTTGTTGCTGGACCAACGGTGTTGAGCGCTCGAGTGTTGCAAGTTGCTGTATCGACGCTTCCATTTCCATCTTAAATGAGCGCTGCGCTTCTGAAAGCCCCACTTCAATAGCCTGCGCACGCGCCTCAGCTGACTCAAGCTGTGACTGACGCCGGCCCCCATCCGCAAATTTATATTCAAGCACAAAGCCCAAACTCGTATCGGTGCTTTCCCCCTCCTGCATTGGTGAGGTCACACCCGCCTGGATTAGTGCTCTGGGCTTAAAGGCGGCCTGTGCGCCGACAACTGCACTCCGCGCCAAGATCAACTCCGCTGCGGTCCGCTGCAAAGCTGGTGCTTGCTGCCATTCAGCAGCCTGCTCTCTAGCCTCAGCCAAGCTTACAAGCTCCGCAGGACGCGGCAAATTTTTTGGCTCCTGATTGAACAACCGTGCAAACCGGACTTTTGCTTGCTCAAGATCCGCCTGCAGGCGGGTTTCCTCAAGGTCAATGTCGACAATCTGTCTCAACACGCTTTCGAGCGCCAACCGATTGCTCATCCCATTCACGGCCATCCGCTCAAGCTGTGACACTACAATATCCATGTCAGAGGTCCGCTTGTGGAGAAGCAATAGCCGTGCCTCATACTGCCATACATCGATCCATGCCCTGGCAGCCTCCAGCGCCAGACCATTACCCCGCAAAATTCGTTCCGCCCGCGCGCCTAGAGCCTCGGCCGTAGCATGGTTGACATTGGCCACACTCTCTCCACCGTCATAAACTAGTTGCGAAATGTTTATCCCAACTGCAAGACCTGTTATTGTTTCATCTGGCTGCGCGTCACTTTGCTCTCGGATCCCACCCAAAGTTGAGCTGCCTGTGATTTGAGGGAACCTTGCACTTTCAGCTATACCAATTCGAGCGATCATCATCTGCTCCATGGAGAGTGATGAGCGATACCCCTCATTCGCTTGGACTGCTTGCCGCAGGGCCGCGGCAAAATCAGAGGCAGTATCAATCGCCTGACGCACGTCTGACTGCTCGTGCTCTGCTGACTCTGCAAGCGTTGTCGCGATGGTCTCCGACATCAATACCATGTGGGTTGGTTTGTCCCCACAGGCAGCTAGAATGAGTGTCAGGCAAGCAACACCCAGCGCATTATATCGAGGACGGGTAAGTAGGCGTTTTACCCAGTTATCGACAGGCTTGCAGTAGCTACGCAATTCACTTGGTTCATCAGTCACTGATTTCTGCTGGGTCATGCAGGGCCTCCTTTTAGTATCGCTTAGAAATTATCTCAGCTGCTGTACTGCACCGATTGCGCAAAAGATTTCAGAGCATTTTTGGCTTGGGTGCTGCACAAATGGCGCAACCGCATCTCTGGCTGGCAAACAAGATACTTCGCTTATTCCGTATCGTCCCAGGCCGCTTCATTCGCTGTCTCAACTTAAAACTCAGCTTGATATTTTTTGCCAAAGGTATCTGCCAAGAGCTTCACTGTGTAGTCTTTCATTTACTTTTCGCAGCAATGTTTGAAATGCGATGATCTTTTTCCAAGACTTATGGTTTTCAGCAAGGTCGAAAAGTAGCGAATGTCCATTTACCAGACACAGTCACATGTTGAACTTAGTATACAATTTTATCGATCACACCTACGGCATAAGAGATTACCTTTTTATCTCATTGTAACTTAGATGAACTAGGTAACCTGCCCTTAGGTCACTGCGCAATCTCACGGTTCAAAGTTACTATATCTTCGCTTCAGGACATTGTGGGTAACACACTATAATAGATTAGATATTAGTGTTTTAGCATCACAAACCTCTGCCTAATTGTTCCATCTATTACTTACCGCTGCCCTAACAAAAATTTTGCCCATACGATTGGTCGGATTGCTTGGTAGTCTTCTTTAATTTCAAATGAAAGCTCTAAATCACTAGGATATATCAAAAGCCAGCAATGAATTACACCAGTCATTTAATCTTTTGTGACTTACACCAATCTGATCAGATCCAAAGTATTACCACCGATCCTTATGACGGGTATTTGAGTTTCACTCATAACCAATCCCTACATCGCAAAAGGCTACTAGAAAAAGACACGCAATATTCCATACAAGGTCAAACGATCTTTTTCGACTCCACCATTAAACTTACGCGTCGTGACATCGAGATGCCAGTGGCGGGCAGGATTGTCGCGTTATTCAAAGGATAATATCTAATATCTTTCGAGAATTTCCGAATCTTATTATTTAGGGTGGCACTCAATAAGTTGACGATCATACTGTTGAAATGAACCACATCAGCTTTGCCGGAGGCTCCAACTTATGAGCTGAATGGCTCCTGCGTTTGCGCGAGATTCAGCAGTTTCTGGCGTACTGATGTGGCGATGTTTTTGGGCTGATCAGCCATTCGACGTCACGGTCTCAAGGTGGGAACATCGGGTTCCAGGCTCCTTATCCCGCGCGGCCTCTGCAATCGCTGAGAGCCAAGGTGTTGACGAGCTTGGTGAGAATTGGTAACGTTCCCAAGAATCGTAAGGTGGCGAATGTGAACAAAAGACCAACAATCATCGACGTAGCAAAACAGGCTGGCGTGTCGAAGAGCACAGTTGCCAGAGTTATGTCTGGTGGTGAGCACGTATCCTCGAAGGTCGTCGATTTGGTTGAGGCCGCAGCCAAGGAAATTGGATACCAAAGGAACAATCTAGCCGTGAGCATGCGATCTGGTCGCAGCGGGTTGATCGGTATCGTTGTTCCAGATATCTCAAATCCATTTTGGGCAGAAGTCGCTCGGGGTTCACAAGACGCGGCGATCTCCGCACAATCATCGTTGCTGATTTTCTCGTCAGACTGGCAAGCCGAGCGCGAACAAAAGCACCTTCAGGCGCTGATCAACACGCGCGTTGACGGAATTATCCTTAACAAGATTTCGGATACCGGTGGTCAAGGCGATCTCGAAGAGCTCGGGGCCCCTTCCTTGCTTTTGGGAACCACTGCCGAGCTTTATCCAAACAAATCAAGCGTTGGGTCGGATATCAACCAAGGTGTTCAGGTGGCCCTAGATTACTTGACGGATCGTGGCCATGCGATGCCAAAACTCATCTTAGGGTCTGAACGACGTCTGGCGCGGGCCAAATTCGTCACCGCAGTCAACCAGTACTACATTGATCGCGACATCGACCCGACCAATATCGAAACTGAAGATGGTGCCTACACTGTCGATGGCGGTAAAGCAGCTATGGCCAAAATTCTTGAGCGTCATACGGGCGGACACCTGACCATCTTCGCGGCTAACGACCTTATGGCCCTCGGGGCGATCCTAGAGGCACGTTCTGCTGGACTGAATTGTCCAAAAGACGTCTCTGTTATGGGCTTCGATGGGATTCCAGCCGGTGAGTTTTGTGATCCACCGCTGACAACCGTGGGAAAACCGGCCCGGGAGATCGGCATCCAGTCACTACGCACACTCCACAGATTGATCGAAGGCGAAGACGCTGTCAGTAAGCAAAGGCTCGCCTGCACGCTTGTTGAACGAGGGAGTGTCCTCAACCGCTCGCCCAAGCTAAAGCTGGCCCAGACCGGCTAGAAGTCTTCAAGGGAGCAGGGCGTGAATAGCAAATTTCGAACAAAAATGGGAACGTTCCCGAAATGAACATACAGTCTGAACGATTCCAACAGGCAGCGCGACGGTGGTGGCCCTTCTACGTAATGCTGGCGCCGGGGCTCCTCTTCTATTTTGTCTACCACTATTTGCCGATCTGGGAAGCTCGTTTGGCGTTTCAGGATGTGAGGATCATTCCTCCCAACATCTGGGTGGGGGCGAAGCACTTTGTGGCATTGGCATCTTCCCCTGTTTTCCTCCAGGTGCTCCTGAACACTATCATCATTAGCGCGATGAAGCTGGTGTTCATCTTTCCAGTTCCCATCCTCGTCGCGCTTCTCTTGAACGAGGTGAGGTCAGCGAACTATCGCAAGTTTGTCCAATCCGTCATCTACCTGCCGCACTACCTCTCCTGGGTGGTCATTGCCGGCATCACCATCGCGACGCTGTCACCAAGTGACGGCGCCGTAAACGAAGTGATCGGGTTCATGGGTTTCGACCCGGTTCCATTCATGACGGATACCGGGTCAATTCGTTGGGTTCTGGTCTTCAGTGAGATGTGGCGGAGTGCGGGTTGGGATTCCCTGATCTACTTTGCCGCCATCGTCGGTATCAGCCAAGAGCTTTACGAGGCCGCCGAAATGGACGGCGCCGGTCGTTGGCAAAAGATCTGGTACGTCACCATACCTGGTATCGCTCCAACCATTGCGACCCTCTTCATTCTCAATGTCGGGCTATTCCTCAGCCAAGGCTTCGACCAGATCATCAACCTGTCGAACGATGTTGTCCGAAGCCACATCGATATCGTCGATACCTACGTTTACCGCATTGGCCTTCAGACAGGTGAGTTTGCTCTGGCAACGGCCGCCGGGCTCTTCAAAGGCGTCGTCGGCATGATCCTCATCATTAGCGCTCACACGATCTCGAAGCGACTAACAGGAAAGGGAGTTTGGTAATGTTTACCAACAACCGAAGCACCCCATTTGAGCGTATCGAGTATGTGCTGATCCTCTCCGTTCTCTTCCTCATGGTCGTGATCACAGCGCAGCCCATTCTTCACTTGGTTGCTGTCTCGTTCTCCGACCCGGCGGAAGTCCCCGGCATGAGTGGGCTCGAAGTTCTTCCAAGAGGGCTCTCCACAGACGTCTGGAGCCTCCTCATCAACAACCCAAATGTACAACGCGGATTTGTGAACGCGCTCTTGATCACGGTTCCAGGAACTGTGATTGCTGTCCTGGGCACAACTTTGATGGCTTGGGCTCTCGCCCAAAAGCGCCTGCCTGGCCGCCGCCCAATCCTGCTCTTGGTGATTGTAACTGTCGTCTTTGACCCAGGTATCATCCCAGAATTCTTCGTTATGAAAAACATTGGGCTGTTGAATAGTTACTGGTCCGTCATCCTGTTCCGCGCGGTTTTTGCCTGGTACCTCATCATTCTGATCCGGCTGTTCGAGGAAGTCCCAGAAGAACTTCTCGAAGCTGCAGAGCTCGACGGCGCAAATCCGTTTCAAACACTCTGGTATGTGATTGTGCCGGTCGCGAAGTCCTCCATCGCAATGATTACGCTCTTCTACCTTGTTCTGAATTGGAACGAGTTCTTCCGGGCGATGATCTATCTCAATGACCCTGACAAATGGCCACTGCAAGTGGTTCTGCGTCAGTTCGTAGTGGAGGGCGACAAAGTCGGAATGGTTGGGCTCGCCAACGTGTCTGCCAATACCGATGTCAATCAAATCAGCATCCGCGCCCTCAAGGCCGGGATGATCACTCTAACGATCGCTCCGCTCGTTCTGATTTACCCCTTCATCCTCAAATACTTCACCAAGGGCACAATGTCCGGCGCGGTGAAGGGATGAACTAACCAGACCAATACCAAAACTAAAGGGAGACTTTACCAAATGCTATCCAAGACCAAATTCACATTCTCGCTTGCACTGTTCGCAAGCACATTCCTTGGGACAGTGGCCTCGGCTGAAACTGCTACCATTCGTATGGTTCTCAAGGACTTCATCTCAACCAACCCTAACTCGGTTGCCCATATCGAACGCATCGAGGCGGCCCTCGCGGAACAAGGGCACGATATCGACATTGAGCTCGTTGACTTGCCAGCTTCTGGCTATGCTGACGCACTTGGCATTATGCTGCTATCCGGTGACCTCCCCGACCTGATCTACTTTCAGGGCGGTGATCGAAAAATCGCCGATCAGGATGTTCTGGAAGACTGGCGCCCGTGGGTCAAAGGCACCGAACACCTTAAGGATGCACTCTATCCGCACAACACCGCGCGCTTGGACAATTACCCGTACCTAATGCACGTATTCCCACTCCGCGCACAACAACCAGTCATTCGCACCGATTGGCTGGAAGCAACCGGACTGTCCTCGCCCACTACAGTCGATGAGTACACGGCGCTTTTGATGGCGATCCGCGATGGCGACCTTGATGGTGACGGAGCAAACAACACCTTTGGTACCACAGCAGGCGGTAGCCTGACGGAGCTTGATGGCTATCTCAATCCAGCTTTCGGGATCACCGCAACGTGGCTCCAGGACGATGGTGGAAATTGGACGCACGCGCATATCAGCACACAAGAACGCGACAAGTTGATCTACTACAATCAGCTGTTTTCTGAAGGATTGTTGGATCCTGAATACATCACGATCAATTGGGAAGCCAAAGAGGACCGCTTCTATACCGGTCGCGTTGGCGTTGTATCGGCCTCTCGCCCGTCCAACGTCGTGGTCTACCAAACCAAGATGAATACAGTTCATCCCGACACGGCGCTAACGCTGATCGACCCGCCTCGCGGCCCTGGGGGTCAAGGTCTACTTGCCGTTGACGTCTCCAAGGAAGGACGTGGCTGGGCGATGTCCGCGCTCTCGGAGAACAAAGACGCGGTGGTTGCCCTTCTTGACTTCATGGCGAGTCCGGAGGGGCAATTCATGGAGCAGTTCGGTCTTGAAGGCATTCATCATGAGCTCAACGGCGATCAGGTGACTGTCCTGCCGGACCTTGGGTCCTGGGAGAGCCCGTTTATGATTTCCGCTTCCTGGCAGCCGCCCGTCGATTTGTTCCCGGCACCAGCAGTGCGGTATCTACAAAACACGCAGACCTACTTCCTGCCTGATAATGCATTTGCATTTCCGTCGGACTATGCTGCCGCAGTTGATGCGACGACAAATGTCTACAACGAATGGGCCTTCAAATTCGTATCGGGCACAGCCTCTTTCGATGAGTGGGATGACTACGCCGCGGCCTGGAAAGCTGTGGGTGGAGAAAGCCTCATCGAATATGCTGTCTTGGCATTGCAATGATGAAACATGAGAAGATCGACGCGACCTTTCCAGGTCGCGTCCGCGCCGCCCTCTATGGCATTGCCTATGGCGACGCTATGGGCGGCCCCGTTGAAAAACTCTCTGCTCGCGAAATCGCGGACAGATACGGTCGTGTCACGTCGATTGATCAACGTTGGCACCGGCTGGACGAGGACGAGGTAAGTCGCAATGGCCGCACACGCGGGCATGGCATCATCACCGACGACACGCTGATGACAATCTGCCTGATGGAGGTCTATGCGGATCTCGAACGGCACATTGATGCCTGGGACATGGCTGGGCCGTTTGTACGCAAAATCGCCTGGGAGCCACGCTGGATTCCGGAACTTGAGAAGGACACCGTCCTGATCGAGCGGCTGTTCTATCCTGAAAAGTGGATTTACCACCGCCTCCAGCTTGCCGCATGTGATCCCCGTCAAGGTGGGATCGGCAACATGGTGAATTGTGGTGCCGCAATGTATGCTGCTCCGATCGGCGTCGTGAATGCTTGTGATCCGGTACGGGCCTACGATGAAGCCATCAGCTTTATGTCAGGGCACCAGCAAAGCTATGGTCTGGAGGCCGCAGGTGTTTTCGCGGCATGCGTCGCTGAGGCGTTTCGTCCGGGTGTCACTGTTGTCGATGTCACCAAAACTGCTCTTGAGCTTGCTAAAGACGGCACAGGTGAGGCTATCGAAGCGGCCTGCAAAGTCGCGCATTCTCATGCGGGAAAATCGTGGCACTATGAGACAGTGGTCGCGGAGCTCCACGAAGCTATGATTCCCTACTCGCCCATGGGCGACGACGTGCGACATGGCCCCGCAAAAGCGGGAGTTGCGACGGCTGCTTATCAACCCTCACGCCTTCTGTCGATTGAGGAGCTACCGCTTGCATTGGCCTTCATGGTTCTCAACGATGGTGGCTTCAACAAGACGATCGAGGACGCCATCAACTCCGGGCGAGACACTGATTCAATTGGAATCATGGCTGGTGCGATACTTGGGGCAATGGCGGGTGACAGCGTGATCGAACCATCAATCCTGAATCACCTGAACAAGACAAACAAATTGGACCTCAATGGGAGTGCGGACGCGTTTTCCGAGGCTGCAGCCAACATAATTGATGCTGATTTGCAGAAGCAGTCAGATCGCCTCGCGCAACTGGCTCAGATTCTGCACACCAAGTCTCCTGTCGGAAAAGGAACTGAGAGATGAAGCATATCGTCCTCGATGGATTGGGAAAGGCGTTCGGCAACGTCGAGATTTTCAAAGGCTTGGACTTGGAGATTGAAAAAGGTGAGTTTGTGGTTCTTGTCGGCCCGTCAGGCTGCGGAAAATCCACATTGCTACGGCTCATCGCCGGTCTCGAAGATATCACTTCAGGGAACCTTTTTATCGGTGACGAGCGGGTGAACAACAAGCCTGCAAAGCAACGTGACATCGCTATGGTGTTTCAAAGCTACGCGCTTTACCCGCACATGAAAGTAGCAGACAACATGAGCTTCGCTTTGCGGCTCTCCAGAGTGCCAAAGTCAGAGCGGGCGCGGCGGGTTGCCGATGCGGCGGACATCCTTGGCCTGACTGGTCTTCTGGACCGACTTCCGCGTGATCTCTCTGGTGGACAGCGACAACGTGTCGCCATGGGACGTGCTATTGTGCGAGACCCACAAGCGTTCCTTTTTGATGAACCATTGTCTAACCTCGACGCTAAGCTCAGACATAAGATGCGTGGCGAAATCCGCAAATTGCATCAACGTCTCGGCCGGACTATGGTCTACGTCACACATGATCAGACGGAAGCCATGACAATGGCGGATCGGATTGTCGTGATGCATAGTGGAAGAATAGAACAGGTCGGTGCGCCTCGAGACCTCTACAGCGATCCAGACAATCTCTTTGTTGCTGGGTTCATTGGCACGCCAGAGATCAACCAGTTTCCCGGGCAGATCGATGGCGACATCATCACCTTGGATTGCGGTGTGACTTTTCAGATGAAGCTCTCAAATCCCGTACCAGCAGGAACCGAGGTCATCTGCGGGTTTCGGCCGCACCACCTGTCAGTTTCATCTGACGGACCAACTGCAGAGATCGCGCTGGTTGAGCCCACCGGTGAAGGACAGGAAATGCAGGTAAGAATTGGAACCCACGAAATCACGATCGTCGCCAATGAGCAGTCTGATGTGAAAGTCGGTCAGCAAGTCAACTTGGCTTTCGATACTTCGCGGGCATTGCTGTTCGATGGATCATCGCACACCCGCCTGCGGTGATCCATACCCCCAAACGGCAAACTAACTAACGGACGCGCCTTAAATGCTTACGATATTCGGCTCTATCAACATTGATCAGGTTATTCGGGTGACGTCGATCCCGGCACCGGGCGAGACGGTCATCGGTGAGCGGGTGATGAATGCGGATGGCGGCAAAGGGGCCAACCAAGCGGTTGCAGCGGCCCGCGTCGGTGCGGGAGAAATTTCTGTCACGATGGTTGGTGCTGTTGGCGATGACGCCCATGGAGACGCGGCATTTGAGAACTTCGCGACCAACGGGGTTGTCTCTGAACTGATGCGATCTGCTGATTGTGCGACGGGCACCGCCTTTATCACGCTGAGCGATGAGGGGGAGAATGCCATCACCGTTATTCCAGGTGCCAACTCCTGCCTGTCTCACATCCATCTGTCCGCGGAGACCATGGCGCGCACATCGGTGTTGTTGTGCCAGGGCGAGGTCCCTTTCGAAGAGTCCGTCCGTGCCATGGCCGCGCTCCGGGAAGCGCGCGAAGATGCAACGATACTGCTTAATCTGGCGCCAGTGCCAACGTCTTGCGGAGTTCAAATCATCAAGGATGCGCTGAACATCTGCGACATTCTGATTGTTAATGAGTTAGAAGCTGAAGCAGTTGTCCACCTGCTTGAAGCAGGTGGTCTGGCGGATCTTCCTGTCCTCGCGCGCGAACACGGCTGCTCTGTTGTTATCACTCAAGGTCCGCAGGGCGCTGAACTCATCCGACCTTCCGGCGAATGCGCACATACACCAAGCCCCAGGATCGATCCGGTCGATACCACTGGTGCCGGCGACACCTTCTGCGGCGTATTCGCCATCCTATTGGCAGAAGGGTGGGACACCTTGGCCGCAATAACTACAGCTTGCGAAGCTGCTGCAAAGGCCTGCGGCGCTATTGGGGCCCAGGCGGCAATGCCACACCGTACGCAGTTATTTAAAGATCATAATCCCTCATGAAGCCCACACTCTCGTATTTTCGCCTGCCGATGTTCTCGGCATCCCATTCGAAGTCGGTGCGAGCCCAAGTGCCGTCGGTGCGACTGGCTTCATCCAGCACCGGAATGTGCGGATTGATTTTGCGATCCACGAGCCAGCCAAGCATTGGCGCTGATCCATAGGTACTGTCTGCAATCAAGCGTTTGGGGTCCAGGTCATCCCTGTCCTTGATCCGGTCCAACATGGTGCCCACCGATCCGACTTCGGTCTGGCGGATGGATCAGCTTCGTGGATAGTGTAGAGCACACCTTGCGGTAAACTCATCAGCAGCGTCCTTTTGCAGGTTTCGTGGCAATCCGAGCAGGCCTCTCCAGCGGTAATTTTCCGATTCAATCTGAGGCTTGCTGACTCCTTACAGACACATCACCGATTACGATTCGGCCGCGACGATTCATCGTCAACTGCCTATGGGGTCAGTCTCATACCCCTTCTTTCGACCCTAGCAATCTGAGACCATTCCCCATGTCTTTCGTCAAAGCAGAACAGCTCTACCGGATGGCTGAAATGGCC
Organism: Yoonia sp.; assembly: GCF_036007805.1. GTDB lineage: Bacteria > Pseudomonadota > Alphaproteobacteria > Rhodobacterales > Rhodobacteraceae > Yoonia. Next base: position 14,301 of record NZ_DASYOK010000307.1, on the reverse strand, counting down.
AATGCGCGTCGGCGAGGTATCTCCTTGCGGCTCATCATGGAAGAATTTCAGGTTGAGGAGCGCACAGCACGCTGGATGCTGCGCAAGTTTGAGGATCTGTTCGGCGGTATCGACACTTGGGACGATAATGACCGTCGTCGGTGGTGGTTGTTGCGCGATGTGCCTTACAAGAACTGCTGCTGCTGGCAAACGGCTTTGCCTCACGGCCTGGGCCAAGCCGAAAGGTGTCTGAGGACTATCTTAATCTTCTGTTCACTCCGCTTCGTAGACCCACGCTAGTCGAGATTTTGTATCAAGGCGCGCGTGATCTGGCACCCTGCAAGCGTCTGGTCGCGCCTCATGCTGTGATTGTTGGCACGTGGCATTACCTCATCGCTCGCAAAGCTGATGGCGACCGGGAATACCGGCAGTTTCGCTTTGACCGTATCTTCGAGATGCACGCCACCGTTCAGCCCTTTGAGCGTAACCCGGATTTTGATGTCGAACGCTACAGTGCGCAAGCTCTTGGGTCGGTCTTTTCTGACGCAGAGCATGGACCGGTCCGCTGGCGCTTCGCGCCGAGCGCTGCAGCAACTGCGCGCGTGTTTATGTTCCATCCGGGCTAGGAGCTGGCCGATCTGGAGGATGGCAGCCTCCTGGTCGAATTCACGGCTGGCGGCTGGTTGGAAATGGCCTGGCATTTGATTAAATGGGGTAAGGCGGTCGAGGTTCTGCATCCGCCAGAGCTGAAGGAAATGCTGGAACGGGTCAGGCGCGGCGAGATGGATATCCTGCCGTGATGGTTGGAGAAGACATGAAGCTGCTTCATAGCACTGTAAGGCTGCATTCGCCGCATCCCGCAAAGCGGCCAGTCGATATACCGACCTTGACCAGAGGCAGTGTGTAGATTGTGGAGCCTACACAGTTCTAAATCTTGGTTTTTCCGGTCAAACACAACCGGACATTTGGTGGCCTTCATGGTCTTTGATTGTCAGAGCACCTCTTCTCTGAATTCGACATAATTGCCGGCCGCAGAGTGGATTGGACCCAGCTTCGATAGAAGCTCTAGCTGTCTGTCTCTGGAATGATATCGAGTAAACTGAGTGGATAGTTGCAAAATTCATTTTGCTGTGGCGTCTCAGGGCTTGATCCTGCGGACTTAACCAGCGTCTGGGCACTTTGGGGGTCCACGCCCAACGCCATGAGTAAATGCCGTGCGACTAGGCCGGTACGCCCAACCCCAGCCGCGCAGTGGACAATCAGCCGCTCCCCTTGGCGCAGGGAGACACATAATTCTTGGACAAAGTGTCCAAAGGCGCCAACATTCTCCGGGAGACCGAAATCAGGAATGGGGTGGAACAGTATTCTGAGGGAAAGCGAACCAGATGCGATAGCCTGCGCATAGTCGGGCGATTTGGCCACGGTCTCTTTCTTGAGTGCAAGACAGACGACGCCAGTCGCCCCGACCGTTTGCGCCGCATCCATAAAATCTGCCAGCGGTGCGAAGCGTCCTGGCATTGACGTCAGCCAGATGCGCCCCTGCAGTTCCACGGGCAACGGGAGCGTGCGAAGAACTATGCTCATGGTGTTTGCCGGACGGCAGGGTCATTGATGATGCGCAAGCGGATCGTCTTGGACAAGGTGTCGAGAACCGCTACGGTTACCAGAATGACAAGCATTACGAAGGCTGCTTCGTCCCAGTTGTTTACGCGTATGCGGTCAGACAATAGCATGCCAATACCGCCGGCGCCCACAATTCCAAGGATCGATGCACCGCGGACATTTGATTCGAAATAATAGAGTGCATGAGCCAGCATGACTGGGGCGACCTGCGGAAAGTAGCCAAGCCACGCTGTCTGGACGCGGCCTGCACCGGTAGCGCGGACACCGTCTACCTGTTCGCGCTCTGCGTTCTCGATCGCTTCGGCATAGAGTTTTGAGAGGGATCCTATGTCCGCCGCGGCAAGCGCAAGCATTCCCGCAAAGGGCCCGAGCCCAACGACCGAGATGAAAAACAATGCCCAGATGAGGGAATCAACGGCCCGTCCAGCATCGAAAATCCTACGCAGCGAAAAGTGCAGCAACACGTTCGAAACCACGTTGCGTGCCCCCATGAATCCCAATGGAAGTGAGATCAGTCCTGACAATAATGTCGCGAACAGCGCCATGGCGACTGTCTCGAGCATGGCGTACAGAACCTCGCCCGGATATCCCCCGTGTGTCGGTGGAAGCATGAAGGACAAGAGAAACCCGAGACGGTCGAGCCCGGACCAGAGTTGCGTAAAAGTCAGCTCTAGATACCAGACGGCGAAGGCGCTGACCCCTACCACCAGAGCAAGACCGCCCCAAAGCTGGACCAGTCGGCGCGTGCTGGTACGAAATGCGCCAGGCAGCCGCGCGCGGGCATTGGCGATTTCTGCGCGGTTCATTGGGCCGCCCCGATCACGGCGTAACGCAATCTTTCGCAAATTATGTCTATGGTTGCGACGACCACGATCAGCATAAGCACGATTGCGCTGATGTCGGTGAAGATGAATTGTCGAATGACATAAAACAGTTCCTGTCCGATGCCGCCTGCACCAACAAAACCAATGATTGCCGCAGAGCGCACGTTGATTTCAAAGCGCAGCAGTGTGTAACTCAGGAACATCGGCAGCACCTGCGGAAATACGGCATGCGCCATGGTCTGAGCCCAGCCCGCTCCAGTGGCCCTCACGCCGTCGAGTGAGGCAGTGTCGACGTTTTCGCACACTTCGGAATAAAGCTTTCCCAGGGCGCCCGCGGAATGGACCGCGATGGCAAGGATGCCCGCCAGCGGCCCGAGGCCAAAGGCAAAGACGAAAATCAGCGCATAGACGATCTCTGGAACCGCCCGCCACAATTCGAACAGACGGCGGATCATGAAGTAGCTGGCAAAGGATGGGGCAAGGTTGCGGGCACCGATAAAACACAATGGTAGTGCTACAGCGCAACCCAGCAGCGTTGCGAGCCACCCCATCAAAATTGTTTGGAACAGCATGTCAGCCCAGCGGCCCGCGCCCCAGAACCAGTCTGCAAGATCGGTGCGCAGCGTGGCCAGCCCGACGGGCGGGATCGTGCGGTCGAGATAGTTCAGCAATCCTGCTGGTACGCGCAGCAAGCCTAAGGGATCAACCTCGGCAAGGATGCCCGACAGGATGACTGCAATGGTGAAGGGAATGCCCCAAAGGGCCGTGCGCCACCAGAATGCGCGATGTGCCAGCCGAGCCCGCAGGCTGTAGTCACGAAAGGCAGGGGTCTGAACGGATAAATCAGTCATAGAGGGCCACTGTCTCTGTTGTTGTCTCGGATAAGGCGCCGGCTTCTGCGGCCTCGATCCCGTAGATTGCGCGCAAACGCGCTTCACTGAGCCCTTGGGGCGGACCATCATAGACGATCCGGCCGTGCAGCATGCCCACGATCCGAGTACAATATGCACGGGCGGTGTCCAGAGTATGAAGGTTGCAGATCACCGTGATGCCGTCCTCGCGGTTGATCCGCGACAGGGTGTCCATCACCATCGTCGCCGAACGCGGGTCGAGCGAGGCGATGGGTTCATCGGCGAGTATGATGCGCGGTTGTTGGACAAGCGCACGGGCGATGGCGACGCGTTGCTGCTGGCCGCCAGACAGGGTGTCCGTGCGCTGAAGCGCGAGATCGGCAATGTCGAGGCGGTCCAAGGTATTAATGGCAAGAGCCTTGTCCGCCAGCGGGTAGAGCCCGAACAGCGAAGGAACGAGCGCCGTGCTATTCAGACGTCCCATCAGAACGTTGCCCAATACGGTACGCCGCTTAACCAGACCAAATTGCTGGAAGATCATCGCGCAGGTGCGGCGCCAGCGCAGTAATGACTTGCCGCGCAAGCTCGTCACTTCGGCCCCCTCAAACAGGATCTGCCCCGAACTGGGCTCCTCCAGTCGGTTCAGCATCCGAAGCAGGGTTGACTTTCCCGCGCCTGACCGCCCGATGATGCCCAGCATTTCACCATTGGCGACGCGCAGCGACACTTCATTGACCGCTGGGGCGTCCTTGCCGAACGTCTTTGTCAGGTTCTTGATTTCCAGCATCAAAATGCGCCTTAAAGGAAGGCGCGCCGGCCCCAGGGCCGACGCGCGGTTTCGTGTGAGAATTCAGTTCCCGCGGCGTAGCTCTTCGCCCAGGCGACGCATCTCGATGATGCCCACGTAATCTTCGTGGCTGATTTCGCGCATTCCTGCGGAGGTACCGTCGGTCATACCGTCGAAGGCTTCCCGGTTTGCAGTCGGCAAGTCGATCAGCGCGGCCTGTACCGCCTCTATCATCTCAGGGGGAAGGTCGGCGCGTGTACCAATCACAACATCGGGAATGATGTCAGAGTACCAGATTACACGAGTAGCATCGGCTGGGACGATGCCCTGGTTCACCATCCGTGTTGTCACCGACCGGTCTGGAGAAGTTTCCCAGGAGGCTGCAGCATCATACGTGCCGTTCATTAGGGCAATGATGCTGTTGTTGTTTCCGCCGGAGAAACCAGTTTCGCTGAAATAGGTTTCCGGGTCGATCCCCATTTCACGGAAAGCGAAGTTGGGTACCAGGTAGCCGGAAGTCGAACCAGGATCTGAATATGCGAAGCTGCGTCCTTCCAGATCATCAAAGGACTGGATATCGCTATCGCTTTTTACGACAATGACACCGCGGTAACCCCAATTGCCTTCGCCGTCCAACAGCGAGACCATCGGTTCAAGATTGCCGCCGGTTACTTCGTGAGCGGTCGCGTAGCCGGAGGCACCCAAATAGAACATCTCGATTTGGCCGGAAAGCAGCGCTTCAACCACTCCGGCTACATCCGCCGTGACGCGTATATCGACGTCTACGCCAAGCGTCTCGGACATATGCTCGGTGACCGGGCTGTAGCGCGCGCGGCGCTCCTCTTCACTTTCAGAAGCAGACATACCCCAGCGGATCGTGGGATGATCGGTCCGCCAGTCTGCAAGTGCCGGACCTGCGGTGACGGTTGCAATTAGTACAGCGAGTACGGAACGTCGCATAGGTGTTTCTCCTTTGAGTGTTGCTTCGGGCCGACACTGGGGCGCGACCGTTGTGCATTCGATTCGATTACGTGAAGCCTGTGTACAGGTACACCGTTACAGTTTCGTGACGGCCCACCGGCATCTTGCGCATACGTGCTGTCGTCTGCACGGAGGAACGATCAAACCCGTTGTCGCAACCAACTGTCCTGCTGAGGACTTTCTATCGCGGGGCTGAAGCCTGCCTTAACCCGGGCGATCGCGGCGCGCATGTCCAGCCCGTTCTCGGCCAGCAGCAACGCCGCAACAGTGCCGCTTCTACCTGCCCCAAAAAGGCAGGACAGCGCCACGGTCTCTCCGTGAAACAGACGCGCCAACAATTCGGGGCGTAGTCTGGTCCATTTTTTCATGAAAACCGCATCAGGAGGGGCAAAATCGCAGATCGGCATGTGGTCGGCAACAAGACCGGTGGCTTTTGTTGCGTCGCGCCAGAGGCCTATCGTGCCCGAAGGAAGGTCACGCTCCTCGCAAAGCCCGAAAATGCGCGTAGTCCGCAGTTCCCTCAGCCCTTTTAATAGATCGGATGTGTCTTCCGGATCGATCCATGGACCGCCGGACGGATCCTCGCGCAGACCAGGCCAGGCAGTCAGCGCGATGTGACCGGCTCCGGCCGGGAGCAAGCAACGCAATCCAAGGTCCCGCAAACTCTCAAACATCGTGTCCCGGTCTCATTCTTGTGGAGCGCGTGGCAAGGTACTATACATGTGTACATGTACGCCAAAGGATCATGCAAGATGCGCTCATCTGACGTTGCCAATAGTTACAGTGAACCCTCACGCTTTCATGACATTGCTCGGGAGTTACGATCACGAATTTGCCTGCTAGACCCTGCGAAGCAGCATGTACTTTACGAAAACGGTTTAGCAGAGGAGTTCGGCGTCAGCCGCACACCGATCCGCCAAGCATTGCAACGCCTTGCCTACGAGCATCTGATCGAGACTCATACCGGCGTGGGAAACGTCGTACCAGCCTTAGACGTAGCAGAACGTCCATGTGATTTCGCAGTCCTCAGTGGATTGCTCAGTGTTGCCGCCAACACGGCGAAAAAAGATCTTTCGGTCGCTCTGCGGATCGAAATCGCAGGGATGGGGATAATTTTGGGTGACACGGAAGCCAGAAGTCTGGACACAAATGAGCTTCTGGCAGTGCATTCAAGGCTTGCGGACAGCGTAGGGGCAATGGTGGGGAATCGTATTCTGGCTCAAGCAATTTTTGCAATCCACTGGCGGGTTCTGCGCTGGATCTGTCAGGCAAGTCCTCAGGTACACATGTTCCACACCAAGGCTCTGACGACCTTAATCGAGGCACTTTCAACCGCCAAAACCGCGCCTGCTGCGCTTGGTCTTCTTGCCGGGTTTTATGCGAAAGCGGAGGATCTAATAACTTCTTCTGTGGAGTAACGTTTAAAAATGGGCCCAAGCAGAAATCCAAAATTGAGAAAGCTGTCATGTTTTTCCCTTTTGGTTGATCGATGACAGTCAGGATTGGGATTATCATTTCTAATCTTTGACATATCTGAGTGGCAGTCACGGAGAATGCCGTCTCATAGGGCCAACGACTGCAGAGGGGCGTTTGCGATCAAGATTTGGCAGTATGAGGACTGGGGCTACATCAACGCCACATCAACCCGCGAATGCGGGTTTCGCCCTGGCTTTGCGGCTGAATGTCGGCGAATGCGCACGAATGCGGGGTGAGAAAATCCGTAGTATCAAAGGCTTATTGGCTAAGCGCCTGTTTTTGCTAACTTATTGGAATCGTTTAATTATAGGCTCATAACCTGAAGGTCGTAGGTTCAAATCCTACTCCCGCAACCAAATAACCACAATAAATCAAACGCTTAGAACCTGACATAATCAGCCGGGCTTTATGCGTTTAATCCATGTCAACGCCATGTCAACGTTTGGCGAGTCGCACACCCAGAAAAGCCGTAATCAGTGATAATCAGTTGCTTTCAGTGACGGCAGGTGACAATCGCGAATACTGAAACGGATTGGCTTGGCCTGCTGATGGCGGTAATCGTGACAACTTGCGTAACAGAACTAGGTGCCAGCTTGTGCGTCCATTGCCGCCCGCAGCTTAAAATCCGCAAATTCTGCGGAGAATAGATCAGATAATCTCCGCGCAGCACGCCTTGTGCATTCAGGCTTATTATTCGGCACGCCGTAAGCGGCGGCCACGCCCCATTGGATTGATGAGTTCCTGACGCCCGCCGCGCCTGCGAGAAGGTCTGCTTGAGCAGATGGAGGTTGCGCATGGCGGACGGTGGCGGTGGTTTTATGGGGCGGTGTGAGGTTGTCGAACCGCGGCGGCGAGGCAAGCGGCGGTGGCCTGCTGAGCTCAAGGCTCGGATCGTTGCCGAAAGCCTTCAGCCGGGTGTGCGGGTCTGCGATGTGGCAGCGCGCTATGACATCCTGCCCCATCACCTGTCAGATTGGCGTCGGCATGCCCGACAGGGTCGGCTTGTTTTGCCGAGCGACCTGATGGACGCGCTGACCACATCGCCAAGTTCGGCGGTCACGGAACCTGCCTTTGTGCCGCTGTCCATTCTGCCCGACCCTGTGGATCCGCAAGGATCGGCTATGGTCGAGGTGTCTCAGAACGGCAGCGGCGTGATAACGATTGAGGTGGGACCCGATCTGCTGCTGCGCATTCCCAGCGATGTCGCGGTGGAACGCGCGGCGGCGCTGGTGCGCGCATTGCGTGGGGCGGCATGATTATCGCCGGCCAACGGCTGCCGATCCTGATCGCGACGAAGCCGGTCGACTTCAGGTGCGGGCATAACGCTCTGGCGCTGATCGTGCAGACCGAGCTGAAGCTCGATCCACATTCCGGGGTGACGGTGGTGTTCCGCTCGAAGCGCGGGGACAGGTTAAAGATCCTGGTGTGGGACGGCACCGGGATGGTGCTGATCTACAAGGTCCTGGAACAGGGTAGCTTTGCCTGGCCGAAGGTTCAGGATGGGGTCATGCGGCTGTCGCGCGCACAATTCGAGGCGCTGTTCGAAGGTCTCGATTGGCGGCGGGTGGTTGCCCAGAGGGTGGTGCCGCCGGCTGCGGCAGGATGACTCACCAGGTTGGTTTGGGGTTGGTTTTATTGGGCTTTCCGCCTTGGATCAGGTATAAATGCGCATGTCACAGCCCCTTGATCTCAGCCAGTTTCCAGACCTGCCGCCCGAGGTGGTGAAAGCCTTTGCAGCGGTTCAGTTCGAGCTCTCGGTCGAGCGCGCCGCACGCCAGCACGAACAGGCCGTGGTCGCCCAGAAAGAGACCTTCATCACCGAGCTCAAGGCGCTGATCGAGAAGCTGGAAGGTCAAGTTCAAGAGTATCGACGCACCAAGTTCGGGCCGAAATCCGAGAAGCTGGACCCTGCGCAGTTGGAGCTGGCGCTGGAAGATCTGGAAACCGCCATCGCCGAGACGCAGGCGCAAATCGCCGCCGTCGAGGACAGGATCGCGGCCAGCGAACCAGACCCAGAGAAGCGCAAGCCGCGCGCGCCCCGCAAGGCCCGGGCATTGCCCAAAAGCCTGCCGCGTGTCGAGCGCGTGGTCGAGCCCGACAGCATCCTGTGCCCCTGCGGCTGCGGCGACATGGTGCGGATCGGCGAGGACCGGAGCGAGCGGTTGGATTACATCCCTGCGCGCTATCAGGTCATTGTCACCGTGCGCCCCCGATATGCCTGCCCCAAGGGGCGCACCGGCGTGGTGCAGGCCAAAGCCCCCGCGCATCTGCTGGAGGGAAGCTGGCCGACCGAGGCGTTGCTGGCCCAGATTGCGGTGTCCAAGCATTCCGAGCACATGCCGCTGAACCGGCAGGCCGTGGTCATGGCCCGGCATGGGGTGCCGATCGACCGCTCGGTGCTGGCCGACTGGATGGGCAGAACCGGAGCCCTGATCGCCCCCGTGGTCGATCACATGGCCAAGCAGCTTCTGGCTGGCAGCACTCGACTTTACGTTGACGAAACCACCGCCCCAGTTCTGGATCCGGGGCGCGGCAAGACGAAAACTGGCTATCTCTGGGCGGTGTTGCGCGATGATCGCGGCTGGAACGGTCCTGCGCCACCCGGCGTGGTGTTCCATTACCGGCCTGGGCGAAAGGGCGAATACGCCGCCGAAATCCTTGATGGCTTCAACGGCACGATCCAGGTCGATGCCTATGGCGGCTATAGCCATCTGGCCACGCCGAAACGCACGAGCGGCGATCCGCTGCGGCTGGCCTTCTGCTGGGCGCATGGCCGGCGCAAGCTGATCGCGGCCAAGCCCAAGAAGGGATCTCCCATCGTCGAGGAGGCGCTGTTGCGCATCGCGGCCCTCTACAAGATCGAAGATGCCATCCGTGGCTCGGACCCGGATCATCGTCTGGCCGTCCGGCAGGACCTGTCGCGCCCGCTGGTCGATGAACTCTTTACCTGGTTGGCCGCCCAGGCTGCACGCGTGTCGCGCAAATCCGACCTCGGTGAGGCAATGGCCTATATGCTGCGCCGCCAGGACGGCTTCCGGCTCTTCCTCGAGGACGGGTGCGTCGACATTGACTCCAACCTCGTGGAGAACGCCATCCGCAGCCCGGCCATGAACCGCCGCAACGCGCTCTTCGCCGGCCACGACGAAGGTGGCCGCAACTGGGCCCGCTTTGCCAGCTTGATCGGCACATGCAAGATGAACGGCGTGGAACCCTACGTGTATATGCGCGATCTGTTCACGAAGCTGGCCCACGGCCATCTCGCCCGTGACATCGACGATCTGATGCCGTGGGCCTACGCCCAACAGGGCCGGGATGCATAGGGACCTCGTCTCGTAGTCCCTGACGAGCTACCGGCCGCACTCCGCGTGATCCCATTGCGACGCCGCGCAAGTGCAAAATCAATGGGGCGTGGCCGCCGCTTACGGCACGCCAGCGTGGACGCTAGGTGATCTCGTATGGGCTTACACACTCGGGCCTCTTGGCATCTTTGTGCCGCTCGTGCATCACTTTGGCATGATTGAATTCCGTACGCTCCCTGATGATCATCCAGATTTAATGCGTTCGCCGCTGCTGCGGGGCGCACTTTTGACGCTGAAATATGCCCAAGATCACGGATCGATCGGCCTCACCCAAACCAAGGCGTTTAAGCGCGTCTTCGTCCACTGGGCCGTAGAGCACTTCGATTGGCCGGGAAAAAGCGCCGAGGAAATGTTCCGCTACAACAAGGTCATCAACGAGTATGAATTCCCGCCTCTTGAGGTCCTGCACTTCCTGCTGATCTCATTGCGCCTCGGCCGGCACTACAAGGGGGCGTTTCGGTTGACGAAGAAAGGCGCAGAACTGGCACGATCGCCAGGGCGCTTGTTTGCCGAGTTGATCCCATACTTCGTGCTCCGCATCGATCACGCGTCCTATGCACGCTTTGACGATCGGCCGTTTGGCAAATGGGACGTCTGGATGAATGTCATCAACGTCGAGGCTGACCAAGGCACCACTGAGGCAGCTTTGTACCAGGCCTTCTATGGCGAGCCAGAGGATTGGCACACCGCGGGATGGCGGGCGATGGGCGCATTCTCATCATGTGTCTTGCGGCCGCTTGAGTGGGCGGGATTGTTGATGGAGACCCGAGACAACGCTCCGGGCAAACACGATTGTCACGTCTTCAAGACCCAGCTTTGGCGCAGCGCCCTCAAGCTCGATACCGATGAGATGCTGCAAACGATGCCCATTCAGTGATCAACGCAGGACAATGCCCGTATAGAAACTCTGTCGGCCTGAGGTGCAGGATCAGCGTTCAACGATGACCCGGTTTGCGTCGTTAGCGATAGCTGCGCAACGCGTGATAAGCTCTTCAAACGGTTCAGCATCTGTCAGGAGGAGACCATCCTCGAACATTTTGCGATAATCTTCTGCAAGAGCATCACGCGCCGATCCGGTCGGCACCAATTCCAAACCACCACTGACGGCCGCAAGGTAATCGATCGTATTTCCAGCAATGCCTTTTTCGGTGAAAAACATAGCCTTGTGGTTGGCTACTGCTTCCGCCAAGTTCTTGTCACTGATTGCCTTTTCGCCGATCCCAGCATCATAAAGGCGAACTAAGTCGTGCCAGTGTCTAGCGAAGCGGTCACCTCGCAAGCGTTGCTGCCGACAAAAGACGTGTATCGCAGTCGCCTTTTCCCAAAACGTTCGCTCAGCATGCATGACCCGCGGATTTGCGGTAGGAAAGACAAGTCCATCAATCACGCCATCAGCATCACAACTGATGACGCGAAGGCTAGCCGGTTCGCCAGTTGCGCGCGCTCCGAATTCCAACATCACAGAAGGCGCAACATACCCAGTGCCCAAGGAAGCTGCCTCATAATCGATAAACAGCTTGTCGCCCTCATGACGCAGTGTGGCGGGCAAGTTCATCTGCATGATTGCGCTTTGCAGTGCGGGTTGCAGCGTCGATGGTATCCATTCTTTCAAGCGCTGCCGTGCGGCCTTAGTCCAGCGTCTTTCTTCACCTCTTGATGTGGGGATAGCATCCTGGCTGTCGCCGACAAGATCGGGCGCGATTGCTCGGATGTCGTAAGTCAGGTCAACATCCTCAGAGAAGCGTTGGATGATGCCGTAGGCCTTCGACAGCGACGTGCCACCCTTGAACACGAGATGTTCACCTGCAGGCGAGTTGAAAAGCGTGTCCAGGGCCCAGACAACCCACACGTCCTTCTCGAGCAAGTGGGGAGGGCGGCCGAGGCTATCTGCAGCCACTCCGAGGGCTTCGCGTCTGTCATCTAGCGATAAAGTCAGGAAGGCCTCAGCCATGAGCGACACGACTGACAGTACTGGCAAGCCAGGTTGGAAACTGTGGTGCTGCTGCGACCAATTCGGAAAACGAGGCGCCTGGGATTTTACGCTTGAGCGTCTTCAGTGCGCCTTCGGCCTGTTCAGGGCCCAACCATGCTAGCGCACGGACAGCTTGGCCCGACGGCCGATTTGCAAGAGCAAGTTGCCAACGCGGAGCATGCCGCAGTTCGACCTCTTGCTTACCGATGGACAGCGTCCGGCTACGGCCAGACGTGAAATACACGGACCGTATAGGAACCTGGGTCGTCAGCCCTAGAGCGTTGGCCGCTGCTGCACCGCTGGGAACAATGACTTCCCCACGCTGAGCCGCCAACGCTTCAATGGCTTGATCAATCGAGGGAGCGCGCACGCCGAACCGTCCCTTCACGGGGCGCATGTAGATACCGCGGCCAGCACGAATAAGCTGACCGCGTTCGGTAAGGCGTTTCAGGGCCTGATCCACACCTGCACGACTGCCCAGGTGCAGAAGCCCTTTTGCAGCCAAGGCAGCCCCCTCAGGGAGCCGCTCGGCATGTGCCATGATTTGTTCGCTTAGATGTTGCATGCTGCCTCTCTTGTCAGAAATGTAAGCAATTTTCTGACAGTTTGCAACTGCCAACACTCTCGAGTGTGCTACGTGGCGTTCTCTCTTTGTCTCAGCTATGCTTCTGGTATGGATTTTGTCTTCTACGATCTTGAAACCACGGGGATCTCCCCCGAGTTTGACCAGCCGCTGCAGTTCGCCGCGATCTGGACGGATGAGAATTTCGTGGAAAAGGATCGGGTCAACATCCGCTGCCGGTTGGCGCCCCATATTTTGCCTTCACCGCAAGCGTTGGTTGTGACCCGGGTCACCCCTGATCAGTTGACTGACTCAAACCTGCCGTCGCTCTTTGAGTTTTCGCAGCAGGTGACCCAGTTCACCGAGCGATGGGCGCCCGCGATTTGGGTCGGCTACAACACGATGAAGTTCGACGAGGAGGTGCTGCGGCAGACCTTCTACCAGAACCTGTCGCCGAACATTTACGCCACGCAGTTCAATGGCAACACACGCTTTGACATCCTGCCTGCTGTCTATGCCGCTTATGCCCGACACCCGGATCTACTCGTCTGGCCGGCCGATGACACTGGCCGACGGAGCTTCAAGCTTGATCGGCTGGCGCCTGCAAATGGCTTCAATGCCCACAACGCGCATGATGCCCTGGGGGATGTTGAGGCGACCATCCACATCGCGCGTCTGATCGCAACGCGCAGCCCAGCGCTTTGGTCCGAGTTGATCGACAACGCCCACAAGGCACGCGTGCGGGCAAAGCTTGAGAGCTTCCAACCTTATGAGCTGGTCACACGCTTTGGCGGGGGTGAGCCGCGATCCTACGTGGGCTGTTTCTGTGGATACTCTCACGGCAACAGTGCGCAGGCCGGGTTTTTCGACCTGGATGCTGCGCACCCAGCCGATTTTCTCGAAGCCTCGGATGAAGCGATCTTCGCGGCAGTAGATGCCACGCCGAAGATCATTAGGGGCGTGTCCACAAATAAGGCCCCCGCGCTCCTCGAACACACAGCACCCAGCGCGGAGCATCTGCGCCGGGCGACGGTCATCGCCAACGCGCCTGAGTTTCGTCAGCGTGTATGTGCGGCAATGGCCGCTCGCTTCGTCGAAGATCCTGACGCCCCGCCCAAGCCGGTTGAGCGGCAAATCTATGGGGAATTCTACTCCAACGCCGACAAGCAGCTTTTGCAGGAGTTTCAGCATGCGACGTGGCCGCGACGCCAGGAAATCGTGGCGAGCCTTTCAGACGCTCGGCTGCGTCAGCTCGGTCGACGGTTGGTGGCGTTTTACAGCCCTGAGCTGCTGACAGCGGAAGAGATGGCGCTTTTCGAAGCATATCTCCGAGACAAGTGGTCAGCCCCAGACGCCCCTGAAACCGAGTGGATGACATTCGAAAAAGTAGAGGCTGCATTGGGTGACTTGCGTGCTGTCGGTGCTGCCGACCCTAGTGAGCTTGACGCGATTGCGTTATTTCTAAGGGCACGGTTCGAAGGTGTTGCGTAGGAACCCAAAAGCACACTTGCCTAATTTTAGGGCGCTTTAGGACACTTGGGTTGACCGGTGAAATTGGTCGATTGCAACGTTCTTATGCCGCATGTGCGGAATGTACGGTTGCGATCAGCCCAAAGCCAATACAGTTACGGTAAAGTTGCACTGGCAGCATCTGGCACGTTGGGCGGATTCCGGAAGTTCGCTGCACGTGAGACAAGCTATTCGCTTGATGCAGGAAGCGGACATTGGTTTTCCTGTTCTCAATTTGAAGCTGGTGCCATATTGGGTTGTCAGAGATGAAAAGCGATACCGTTTTCAGGCCGACGCGGCATCGCCGCTCTTGCCCCCACTCCGGCTGCGCATCCTCAAAGGGAAGCCCATTTTGAAGGCACCACGGCGGTGCTGTCC
>NZ_DASYOK010000306.1:0-10455 GCF_036007805.1 Yoonia sp. | reverse complement strand
GGATCAACCGCGAGATTCGCGATCCACGGCTTGTCAGCGCAGAAATTCCAGATCGCCCGCGCATTGGCATTGGCACGGTGCATCAACGCATCCAGACCACCGATGGAGCGGCCCCATTTGAGCGCTATGAGGTAATCCTCGACCGCCAGCATCGAGGGTGTGTTGATCGTCTCGCCACGGAAAATACCTTCGATCAGTTTGCCGCCTTTGGTCATGCGGAAAATCTTGGGCAGGGGCCATGCGGGGGTATAGGTTTCCAGCCGCTCAACGGCGCGGGGGGACAAGATCAGCATCCCGTGGGCCGCTTCGCCACCCATCACCTTCTGCCAAGAGAAGGTGGTGACATCCAGCTTTTCCCAAGGCAGGTCTTGGGCAAAAGCGGCAGAGGTTGCATCACAAAGCGTCAGGCCCGCACGATCCGCAGGGATCACATCGCCAGAGGTGACACGCACACCAGAGGTCGTGCCGTTCCATGTAAAGCAGACGTCATTGTCATAGTTCAGCGCCGCCATATCGACGATTTCGCCATATTCGGCGGTGTGAACAGTCGCCTCGATTTTCAGCTGCTTGACCACATCAGTCACCCAGCCTGCACCAAAGCTTTCCCATGCGACCATCTCGGCAGGGCGTTCGCCCAAGAGCGACCACATCGCCATCTCATAGGCGCCGGTGTCAGAGGCGGGCACGATGCCGATGCGGTAATCCGCTGGCACGCCCAGAATTTCACGTGTCAGGTCAATCGCCTCGGCAAGCTTGGCTTTGCCGACGCCAGCACGGTGTGACCGGCCCAAGGGCGCGTCACGCAATGCATCCAATTTCCAGACGGGGGGTTTGGCACAGGGGCCAGAAGAAAAACGCGGATTAGCCGGCCGCGTTGCCGGTTTGGTCATAACCATTGCTGGTATCCTCACAGATATGCGCCCTTCGTTGGGGAAGGGTGTCCCACCGCCGGACATACGGACCCCCCACAAAATCAGCAATAGGAAAAACTGTGTGCTCTGCAGGTAAATGCACACTTTTGCAGCATGATGCGGGAACGGCTGTTTCCGATAGGCACAAATCTGACACGAGGAAGTCCTGCTTTGTACCCTGTCGCCGAACGAGAGATTCGTGAGGTTGGCCGATACAAGATTGCTCAAATGGGGGTGTCAGGGAAAACCGTTGAGAGAGCTGCCACTCACCTCAACGGCCTGTTCGAAGAGTCTTCCACGTCTGGACAGTACGCATATGGCGAAATCTCGGTTTGAGCCTAGACCGGCCAAACCCATCGACGTTCCCTGAAAACGCCTTTCAGCGCGTCCGACGCGTCTAGTGCGGATTAAAAACTCACGTGGCGAACGTTGCCATTATGCTGCGCGTGTTCTTCAGCCTGATCCGGAAGAAAATCGCGTAAAATACCGGCACCGCAATCAGCGTCAGGACGGTCGCGAAGGCCAGACCGCCCATGATCGTCACCGCCATCGACGCAAAGAAAGCATCCCCGAGCAGCGGCAGCATGCCGAGGATTGTCGTAACTGCTGCGAGGAAGACGGGGCGCAAACGGCTGACGCTGGCTTCGACTACGGCGCGTTCGGGCGGTACCGCACCGGCGATCTGTGCGTCGATCTCATCTACTAGCACGATGGCGTTCTTCATCAGCATCCCCGACAAACTGAGCAGACCGAGCAGCGCGGTGAACGAAAACGGCAATCCGGTCAGCAACAGCCCCGCCACGACACCGCAAACCGCCATTGGCACAACGAGCCAGATCACCAGCGGTTGGCGGACCTTGCCGAACAGCAGCACCGAGATCGTGAGCATTACAAGAAAACTCATCGGAAGCTGCGTGCCGAGCGATTCCTGCGCATCGCCGGAGCTTTCGAACTCGCCTCCCCATTCCATGCTGTAGCCGAGCGGCAGGTGCATCGCTTCGATTTCGCTTAACACCGCATTGCGCGCGTCGACAGCCGTCAGCTCGCCCGCCTTGCTCGCCTGCACGCTGATCGTGCGCAACCGATTACGGCGCTGGATCAGCACTTCCTGCGTCGTGCTCTCGAATGCGGTAACGATCTGTGTCACCGGGATGTAGGTATTCTCGGTCGTGCTGAAGATCAGACGATCCTGCAACAGCCCCGCATCGGCGCGTTCGTCGGGCGGCGGACGCGCGATGATCGGGATTGATTGGTCACCTTCGCGGTAACTGCCCGCCTGAACGCCGGAGGTCGCGAATTCCAGCGCCTGCGCGACATCGCCCCGGTCCACCCCGGCGAGCCTTGCGCGTTCGGCATTGAGATGCGGTGCGATCACGAGCTCTTGCTGCCGCCAGTTCTGGCGCACGTCGATCAGCGCGCCGGAGCGTTCCATGATCGCCATCGCCTCAGTCGCCAGCCTGCGCAGTTCGGTGGGGTCTTCACCGAGGAACCGCACTTCGACATCAGCACCGCCCCCCGGCCCGAAGACCAGACGCTCTGTCCTGACCTCGGCCTGCGGATAGCTGGCTCCCAGCATGTCGCGCAACTCCGCCGCCAGCGGGTTGATCGCGTCGCGGTCCTCCATCTGGACGATGAACTGGCCATATGCGGTATTGGGCTGTTCGGGCGCATAGGTCAGCATAAAGCGGCTTGCTCCTTGCCCAACGAGCGTGGTGACCGAACGCACACCGGGCTTTTCGAGGATCAGCGCCTCGATTTCGACCATGTCGCGGGCCGTGGCGCGAATATCGGTGCCTTGCGGCAGCATGTAGTTGACGTAGAAGAGCGGCGTATTGCTCTCGGGAAAGAAGGATTGCTTGACGAAGCCGAATCCGTAGAACGACACGCCCGTCAGCGCGACCAGCGCCACGACCGTCAGCGCACGAATCCGCAAGGCACCGCGCAGCACACTGGCATAGGCGCGGTAGATGCCGCCCGCATAAGGATCGGCATCGGCATCGGCGGCCGAAGGCTTCAAAAGCCAATTGCCGAAGAGCGGCGTCACAGTGATCGCGAGTATCCAGCTCAGCAGCAGCGAGATGCCGATGACGGCGAAAAGCGAGAACAGGAATTCGCCCGTCGCATCAGGGGACAGCCCGATCCCCGAGAATGCCATGATGCCGATCACCGTCGCGCCGAGCAGCGGAATCTGCGTCCGCCGCGCCGCCTCGCCTGCCGCCTCGCGGGCGGATTTGCCCCTTTGCATATGGATGAGCATGCCCTCGGCGACGACGATGGCGTTATCGACCAGCATCCCCATTGCGATGATGAGCGCGCCAAGGCTGATCCGCTCCATCTCGATGCTGAAGACAGCCATGAAGAAAACTGTACCAAGCACCGTGAGCAGCAGCGTCGCACCCACGACAAGCCCGATCCGCCAGCCCATGAACAGGCAGAGCACTCCCACGACGATGGCGACCGACATGGCCAGGTTGACCATGAAATCGTTCACCGCTGATTCCACGACGACATGCTGTTCGTAGATTGGGTGCAACTCCACCCCGAGCGGGATCCGGGGGGAAAGCTCGGCCAGCTTCGCATCGACCGCCTTGCCGACATCGACGATATTCGCATCGGCCACACCCGCCACGGCCAGCGTGAAGGCGGGCGCGCCGTTGAAGCGGATGAACTGATCCGGCACTTCGGTTGGTGCGCGTGTGATTGTCGCGATATCGAGCAGACTGATCTGTTCGGTTGTGCCAGGCCGCCCGACGCGCAGCGCCTCGATGGCAGAGACGCTGTCAAAGCTTGAAGGAACGGTGATCCGCACGTTCCGGTCGCCGACGCGCACTTCACCGGCGGGGGAAACCGCGTTCTCGCTCTGGATCGCGCCGATCACCTGATCGACGCCGATGCCGAGCCGCGCGAGCCTTTCGTTCGACACTTCGATATAAATCGTCTCGGTCGGCTCTCCCGCCGTCGTGACACGTGCGACACCCGTCACGGTAAGCAATTCGCGCCGCAGGAAGGTCGAGAGATCGCGCTGCGCCACATCGGACAGGCCGGGTGCGGTGACCGCGTAGAAAAGGCCGAAGACATCGCCGAAATTGTCGTTCACGAAGGGTGGATTGACCCCCGCCGGCAGACGCGCATCGCCGACGCGGCGGCGCAATTCGTCCCAGATCTGGGGGATCTCACTACCGTCATAGGTCGATTTCATCTCGACCGTGACTTCGGATACGCCCGGCATTGATTTCGACGTCACACGGTCGAGTTGTGCCATCTGTTGCACCGCGGCTTCGAGCGCTTCGGTGACTTCGAGCTCCACCTCTTCGGCGGTGGCACCGGGATATTGCGTGACGATGACTGCCTGTTTCAACGTAAAGGCCGGGTCTTCGAGCCGACCCACCGTGTTGAAACCCCAGATACCTCCGAACAGGCAAAAGAGGACAACGATCATCGTATTGACGGGACGGTCAATCGCGTAGCGTGCAATATCCATGATCCGACTCTAGTTCTGCTGCATCATTGGCTGCACGACCATCCCGTCGCGCAGCAAATGCACCCCGGCCGTCACGATCATATCACCCGAAGCGATACCTTCGGTGACCGGCAGGAGAGCATCGGTGACACGTCCGATGGTTACATCGCGCGGGCTGACGGTATTGGTCACAGGATCGAGCAACCAGACACGAAAGCCACCGTCCTCCGCTACGTCGAGCGCGCTTTCCGGCACGCGCAAGGCTGCCCCGTCCATCGCCGTGTTGGGTGAGATCTCGACTGAGGCGGTCATGCCTGGCAACAATCCTCCGGCCATGGCGGGAGCGAGCGCAAAGCTCACCTGATAAGTCTGTGCGACCGCATCGGGTTCTGTATTATGCTCTCTGTAGGTCAACGGCACCTCGCGGCTATGTCCGTTCGTTCCGAAACGTGCGGTGACATCGAAGCTTTCGGGCGTTTCGACCAAAGCGATCAGGTCTTCGGGCACCGAAATCACCACGCGGTACTCACTGATGTCCTGAATGCGCAATATCGGCGTGCCCGGTTGAATATTACTGTATGTGTCGGACAGACGGCGCGTGATCAGTGCGTTGAAAGGTGCCTTTATTTGCGTATGAGCAAGGTTGCGCGCAGCATTTTCGACAGCAAGGTCGGCTAGACGGAACTCTGCCTCGGCCTGTTCGAAGGCGGCGCGAGATACCGAGTTATTGGTGACAAGCGTCTCGCGCCGCTGAAACGCGTTCTGGGCAAGCCCGCGCGACAGTTCGGCTTCGCGCAGGGCAAGCTCGAAATCCTCGGGATCGAGTGACGCGAGAATCGCACCTTGCGCAACCACTGTGCCTTCACGCACCGGGATATCGACGATCTCGCCACCGACCTGAAAAGTCATATCCACCGTGCTGACCGCGTCCAGCCGACCGACAAAGCGCCGTGTATCGGTCAGAGCCTCACCTTCGATCACTGTCACCATCGCGGTCGGGGCAGGGGCCGTAGCCGTCACCTCGGGCTCGTCTTCAATGCAGGCGGACAAAGCGAGCAAAGCGGCTAACAGAAAAAAGCGTGTCATCGGATCAGATCCATCTAAGGGTTGCGAATAATGTCTACGAGTGGTTACATAATGAACCTGCAACATAAGTCAACGGGTGATTACATGACCTGCGAAGCATCTGATGCTGACCGACGTCCACGCAATGCCGATGCAACGCGCGAAGATCTTATCGTGGCGGCAAAGCGGCTCTTTGCCCGCAATGGCTATGACGGAACTGGCCTGCGCGAAATTGCGAGCGCAGCCGGAGTGAACGCGGCGTTGATCAACCGCTACTTTGGATCGAAGAAAGGCCTTTTCGCCGCCGCCATCGAGGGCACATTCGCAAGCCTGCCGCTCCAGCCTGAGAACAAGGCTGATTTCGGGCGACAGATCACTGCCATCATGGCGACGAAGGAAAATTATCAGGAAGACCTCGATCTTTTCATGATGATCGCCCGTGCCTCGGGGAATGAAGATGCCGAAGAAGCGGTGCGCGATGCAGCGACCACTGGATTCCTTGAACCGATGGCGCGGTTAATCGGCGGGCCAAACGCTCAGAAGCGCGCTGCCATGATCATGGCTATCCTGACCGGTGGGGCAATGCTGCCGATGCTTGTCGGACGCAATGCGCTGGAAGGCTTTGACGAAGAGGCGATGGCTCTGTATCTCGCTCCGTCGATTCAGCAGTTGATCGACATGGACGACTCATCGGCTTAATGGCCAGTGCGGAATTTCTATCATTCATCGCCAAGGGCCGTCGTGGCACAGTTGTTCGCATTGATCTTGCGCAGCAGGTGATCCAGCGCGACCTGATCCTCGATCCGGAGCCGAAATAACTTGGTCTCCCGCATATTGAACCATCCCATCATGGCCAAATCCTCCCTGCTTGAAAGGCAAGTAAGTCAATCAGTTGCGCTCCGACGAGGGCCGCGTCTTTCACCAGTGCCGATCATTATTATCCGGCTTATTTTGACCGGAGGTTTTGTCTGGCAGGTGATGGAAGTATTCACGCCATTCGACCGAATGGCCAAGCGTCTGCCAGCAACTTTGGCAATATATCATTCGCAAAAGCGTCCGCTGTGACGCCGCCGAACATGTATTTCGCTTTTCCATCCAGCACGAGGTTTGCCATGCCGTGGATGGACGACCAAACAACGAAGACGTCCGCCATGGTATCGGTCGATGCCCCGTCGCGCCGCATAATCGCTTGCGCAAAGCCAGTCAAAGCACGGGCGCTGACCTCGGCATAGCGGGGGTCGTCCCGGTTCACGAGGTCGGGGCGGAACATAAGCCGGAAGCGCCCGGGGTGGGCCAGCGCAAAGCGCACATAGGCCAGCGCGAGTGATCGCAGATCGGCGGCAGGGTCGTCGCTTGATGGCACGGCATTCAATGCTTCGCCAAGGCTGTCATAACCCAAAAGTGCGACCTCGGTCAGAAGCCCAGTGGCAGAACCGAAGTGATGCGCCGGTGCTCCGATCGACACGCCTGCGCGGCGCGCAGCCTCGCGCAATGAGAAACCTTCGATGCCACGGTCGCGCAGGATTGCATCCGCCGCGTCGACAAGGGCCGCTTTCAAGTTTCCGTGATGATAGCCGGTTTTCGCAGGTTGGTTTTCATTTTCCATCTATGCAGTGCTCAGATTAGGTGTTACCGCTTATCTTATCGCCGTTCAGATAGCAGATTCAATAGGAGAATTGATTATGAAAAATTGGCTTATCACAGGTGCGAATCGTGGTCTTGGCCTCGCCTTTGCAGAGGCCGCACTACACCGGGGCGACCGTGTTGCCGCCACCTCCCGGAGGATTGAGGGGCTTGCTGATCTTATCGCGCGTTTTGGAGATCAGGTGGTGCCGCTGACGCTGGATGTGACGGATCGTGCAGCGTGCTTTGCTGTTGTGAAACAGGCACATAGCGCACTTGGTCAGATTGATGTCGTCGTCAACAACGCGGGCTATGGGCTGTTCGGCATGGTCGAAGAACTGACCGAGGCAGAGATGCGCGACCAGATGGAGGTCAATTTCTTCGGCCTCTTCCACATGACGCAGGCCATCCTGCCGGTGCTGCGCGCGCAAGGTGCCGGCCATATCCTGCAGATTTCCACCGTGGGCGGCGTCATGACCTTCCCCGGTCTTGGTGGCTATCACGCCTCCAAATGGGCGGTCGAAGGGCTGAGCGACGCGCTGGCGCAAGAGGTCGCCGGGCTAGGCATCAATGTCACGCTTGTGGAACCCGGACCTTATGCAACCGATTGGAGCGGCGCTTCTGCCACTCATGCCACCCCGATCAACGATTATGATCCACTGCGTGCCGCCATGGCAGAGCAACAATCCCAGATGCCGTCGGAGATGTATGGCGATCCGGCTGCTGTTGGCCCTGCCATCCTAAAGCTGGTCGACAGCGCCGCCCCGCCGACGCGCTTGTTCCTCGGGGCGATGCCGACGATGATTGTGCCACCTGCCTATGCGGCGCGCCTTGCAGAGTGGGACGCGTGGAAGGATGTGTCGGTAGCAGCTACTCAGGTGCAGCATGACTAGGGCAGTCCCGTTCCGGCATATGGCCGTTGTATGGGCGCAAAGCGGGCTTGCTGCCTTTGTGATGATTGGCGGCGGTGCGGCGCATTTCGCAATGCCAGAGGGTTTCGCCCCGCTGGTCCCTGCATTTTTGCCCGCTGTTACGGTGATCCTGCTGGCCGGGGTCGTGCAGGTCGTCATCGGTCTGGCGGTGCTATGGCCGCGCACGCGCGCTTTGGGAGGTCTGGCCTTTGCCGCACTTTGCGCCGCCTATCTGCCGCTGCATCTATGGGACTACGTGCGGCCCGACCCGGTTTTTGAGCCCCCGGTCGCCGCGACGATCCGCGTTGTCATTCAGGGTCTCTTCATCTGGGCTGGTCTGAGCCTGTGGCGCAGGGCGCGCTGATACCTTCCCTTCATCAATTCAAATAAGGAGACAATTTACATGTGTGAAAATTGTGTAACTGGTCGTGGACCGCATATCCAAGACGATATGACCCGCCGTGACATCCTGGCCAGAATGGCGGCGAGTGGTGTTCTGGTGGCTGGCGGGGGTGGACTTGCTGGCATGGCGTCTGCGCAGGAAGCAGCCGTCAGTGGATCAGGGCCGTTTCCGGCGACAGGCGTTTCTTGGATGGCTGCGGGACACCCCCCGCAACGGCAAAGCTTCGCGCGTCGCGCCCTCAACGCCGATGATGTGCTGATCGACATTCTCTATTGCGGGATTTGTCACACCGACATCCACGCGGCCAACAACGACTTTGGCTTTACCAACTGGCCGCTTATGCCGGGACACGAGATCGTGGGCCGTGTGGCGGCAGTCGGATCGGCCGTCACACGGTTCAAGGTGGGCGATGCGGCGGGCGTGGGCTGTATGGTCAATTCCTGCGGTGAATGTGAGTTCTGTCTGGCAGGGACCGAACAATATTGCGCGCGGGGCAATACGCAAACCTATGGCCTGCACCGACCCACGGGCGAAAACCTGCTCGGCGGCTATTCCAACCGGATCGTGGTGCGCGAGGCTTTCACCCTGCGTATCCCTGATGGCATGGACTTGGCACGGACTGCACCTTTGCTCTGCGCAGGCGTGACAACCTTCTCTCCACTTGAGCACTGGCAGATCGGGGCGGGCGACCGCGTCGCGGTGGTTGGCCTCGGCGGGTTGGGGCATGTGGCTGTCAAGCTGGCCGTTGCCCGCGGGGCAGAGGTCACGGTGATGACCACGTCTGAGGCCAAGCGTGCCGATGCACTGGCGATGGGGGCTGTTGATGTCATGGTCTGGCCGGATCCAAATGCCGTGCCAGCACGGGTAGGTTCCTTCCATAGCATCCTGTCGACGGTGCCCGAGGCCTTTGATCCAAACCCTTTCCTGATGATGCTGCGCACCGGTGGGACGCTGATCAATGTCGGACTGTTCACACCTTTCAGCGAACAGCCCAACAATATCATGCTCTTGGTCGGGCAAAAGTCGGTTGCAGGCTCGCTCATAGGTGGCGTGGCCGAAACGCAGGCTATGCTGGACTACTGCGCGGAGCAAAATATCCTGGCGGATATCGAGATGGTCGCTGCCGACCAAATCCAGACCGCAATGCAACGCGTGAAAAACAAGGACGTGCGCTATCGCTTCGTCATCGACATGAGCACGCTTGCCTAAAAGTGGCATCCGGCCACGGGCTTGCTTTGCCAAGCCGCGTGGCCGGGAAGGCCGTCTGCGCCGCGTGACACCCATGATCCCCGCGGTGGGCATGATGTTTACCGCCCCAAGAAAAAGCGCGAAAGCTTCCTGAGCGAACTTTTCGACTTTTAGGGGTGCACCCTGCCTGCTGTGGCGCTAGACCTTGGGCGATATTGACATGAGGTCCGCCATGCAGGTTGTCACACTGATCACAACACCCACGGAACGCAATCTGGATGCGGCGCTGGTTGAAAACCTGCGCAACGCGTGGGGCGGAGGTGATGCACATTGGCTTGCCATTGATGAGGCCGCTGAATTTGCGATTCCATCTGTGCCGGACAACCAGTGGGAGGTCTGGGCCGACCTGCAAGGCGCCTGTGTCGATCTGGTGATCCAGCCCCATGAGGGGCGGCGCAAAAAGATGCTGCTGGCCGATATGGACAGCACGATGATCCGGCAGGAATGTATCGACGAACTCGCCGCCGAGGCAGGCGTCGGCCCGCGTGTGGCAGATATCACCGCCCGCGCCATGAATGGCGAGCTTGATTTCGAAGAGGCACTGATCGAGCGGGTCGGGCTGCTTAAGGACCTGCCCGTTGGCATCATCGATCAGGTTCTGGATGAGCGCATCACACTTATGCCCGGTGGCTACGAACTCGTGCAGACCATGAAGGCGCAGGGGGCCTATGCGGCACTGGTCTCGGGTGGTTTTACGGCCTTCACGTCACGTGTCGCAGCAACGCTTGGCTTTGACGAGAATCGCGCCAATACCTTGCTGTCCGAAAACGGCAAGCTGACAGGTGATGTCGCCCGCCCCATTCTGGGCAAAGCGGCCAAGGTGACGGCCTTGCA
>NZ_DASYOK010000305.1:0-2473 GCF_036007805.1 Yoonia sp. | reverse complement strand
TCAGGTGATCCGCGATCTGGCTTATGATGGGCCAAAGTGTCCGCTTGCTGGCAAGCGTGAGTGGCCCGTAAAGATAAGCGGAGCGGTCGTTCGCGGCAGCCTCGAAAGCCGTTTCCGGCAGGGCATGCAAACGGTTGGCTTCAGCGCCGCCTTCCATCCAGACGACGGCCGAGCAGGGCTTGCCATCATGATCCGGCAAAGGCACCAGCGTGAATGGCCCGCCAGAGCGGTGGATTTCGGTTGAGACATTGTCGTGCGGCGCATCATGGGTGACGGCAAATGTCAGGGCCTTTTGCCCGTATCGCATTGTTTTCACGCCAATTCCGGCGCTTTCGCGTACGGCTGATCCGCGCCCGTCCGCCCCGATGACAAGTTTCGCGGAAAGCTGGCTGTTATCCGAGAGCGTCACCAGTGCTTCATGACTGCGTGCTACCATGCGGGCAAAGGCGACACCTGCGCGGAAATCGACATTAGGCAGCTCAGTCAGCCGCGCAACCATTTCGCGCCGCAAAAGCCAGTTAGGCAGGTTCCAGCCAAAGGGCTGGTCGGAAATATCGGCTGCGTTGAAATCGCGGGTGACATGTTTGTCGGTCCCGATATCGACGATCCGCATGATCTGAAGCGGCGCAGCAAAAGGGGCCAGCCGCGTCCATAGTCCTGCGGCCTCGAGAAACTGCTGGGCGGGTTGCAAAAATGCGGTGGTCCGCAGATCGGACCCTTCCGCATCGCTGGTGGTCACGGGGGGCGTGGGGTCAACGATCGTAACGTCAAAGCCCGCCGTGCCAAAGGCGGCTGCTGCGGTCAGGCCTGCAACTCCGCCACCACTGATCACGATATCTGTTGTTTTGCGTTCCATGTGACAGACATAGGCCGCTTGGCCGCGCCCTGAAAGGGTTAGCGCGTAAGCTGCGACAAGAAATCCGTCAGATGATCGGTGTGATGGTGGATATGGGGGGCAGGAAGGGGCGTTTCATGAACATGCACCGTCCGCATGCCCAAGGCATGGGGCACCGCCAGATTGCGGGCTTCGTCCTCGAACATGGCGGCTTTGGCCGGGGTCAGTCCGTCAGTCGTGAAGACACGCGAAAAGGCGTCTTGCCCCGGTTTCGCTTTGAAATCGGCGTGCTCAACGCCGTAGACCGCATCAAACTGACGTGTCAGGCCACGGGCGGACAGAACACGCTTTGCGTGGTTTTCCGAGCCGTTGGTAAAGACAATTTTCCGCCCCGGCAGTGCGGCAATCGCAGACGCGAGCAGCCCGTCTTCTTCCAGATGCGAAATGTCGATGTTATGCACATCCGCCAGAAAATGATGCGGATCAATATCGTGATTGTCGATCAGCCCAAGCAAGGTTGAGCCGTAGTCGTTCCAGTATTGCTTGCACAGGTCCAGCGCACGCTCCTGATCGTGGCCTGTCAATCGCGCGACATATGCCGCAAAACGCGCGTCCATTTGACCAAAAAGATCAGCAGATGGCGGATAGAGTGTATTGTCGAGATCAAAGACCCATGTGTCTACATGGGAAAAATGCTGGGCTACCATGTGTACACAATATGATGGGCTGTGGCGCGTTTCAATCGCTTTGGCTTGATTGCGGGGCGGGCAGGGGCATATGATCAGAGAGTTACGAAAGGTTCTACCAGATGCAAGATACCCGCGTGTCCCAGAAAGACGCCTACGCCCTGATCCTTGAAGCGATCGACAGCCATATCTACAAGCCGGGCGACCGTCTGGTCGAAAGCGAATTGGCCGAGCGGTTTGGAGTATCACGCACTCCGATCCGCGAAGCGTTGCAACGGCTTGAGACGCAATCGCTGCTGACGCGGGATGGGCGGTCCTTGATTGTGGCGTCGCTGGATCATTCGCAACTCTCCGAGCTTTATGTTGTGCGCGGTGAACTGGAGGGGCTAGCCGCCCGTCTTGCTGCCCGCCACGCGGCCCCCGAAGAAGTGAAGGTGCTGCGCGATATGCTCGAGGCCGATCAGAAACTGGTCGATGATCCAAAGGCCATGAGCCGTGCAAACCGCCGCTTTCACAAGCAAATCCACCTCGCCTCGCACAACCGTTTTCTGGTGCAGCAACTTGACCTGGTGCATCGGTCCATGGCACTTTTGGCGACGACGTCAATTGCGGCCGAGGGGCGCGGGGCGGAGACGCTGCGTGAACATGCGGCCATTGTCAAAGCGATTGAGAATGGCGATGGCGATGCGGCCTATCAGGCGCTGCGTGACCATATATCACAGGCCTTTGTGACGCGCCTGAAACTGGATGCTGAGGCGGTGGAAGCTGCAGAATAACCCCAAACTGCAGCCCACACCGGAAAAGTGTACGAAGCAAACTTAACACCGTCTACTCACATGACGGCTTCGTCCGAGCAATTTGAACGAAACAAGTTAACAGGAAGTTAAGCGCTCATCGCCTCGGCAAATCTTTCGAAGAGATAATAGCTGTCCTGCGGACCGGGGCTGGCCTC